>JAQYWO010000040.1:0-25566 GCA_029379215.1 Rhizonema sp. PD37 | reverse complement strand
CCATCCACATCACCTGCTGCCGCACCAATATCTCAGCCAACACCAGTCATAGCAAGCAATCCAGTCCAAAACCCCGCCACAACTCCATCCACATCACCTGCTGCCGCACCAATATCTGCGCCAACAAAGCAGAACTCGATATCAATCAACTCTTTTAAAGGACATTCAGGCAAGGTGATGTCCATTGCCTTTAGTCCAAACAGACAAACTTTAGCCAGTGGTAGCGATGATAAAACTATTAGAATTTGGCATTTGGTTAGCAAAGAATCTTTCACTCTCAAGGGACACGGAGAATCGGACGTATTTGGGGGAGTTAATTCAGTAGCATTTAGCCCAGACGCTAAGACTTTAGCCAGTGGAAGTGATGACAAAACTGTAAAGTTGTGGGATGTGGCGATGGGAAAGGAAATTCGTACCTTCACAGGGCATAAAGATAAAATTTACTCTGTAGCGTTTAGCCCGGATGGAAAGACATTAGCCAGTGGCAGTAAAGATAAGACTATCAAGCTTTGGTCAATAGAGACACATAAAGAGATTTATACTCTTCCAGGGCACGCAGACGAGGTTTTATGCGTAGCATTCAACCGTGACGGCAAAATTTTAGCAAGTGGTGGTGCCGGAAATGATAAAACTATCAAAATTTGGTATTTAGCTGAAGATAAATTCCTTACTCTCAGGGGGTATTCTGATTTTTTTGGCGGCATTAATTCTGTCAGCTTCAGTCCAGATGGGCAATTGATTGCTAGTGGTAGTGCAGACAAGATTATTAAGATTTGGCAACTCTCAGGTGGCAAAGAACTTCGGACTCTTACAGGACATACCGATCAAGTTTGTGCTGTTGCTTTCAGCCCAGATGGGCGGTTCATTGCAAGTGGCAGTAAAGATAAGATGATCAAGCTTTGGCAGGTAGAGACAGGCAAAGAAATTCGTAGTTTCACAGTCAATGAAGGTCCAATTTACTGCGTTGCTTTTAGCCCGGATGGTAAGACGCTTGCTAGTGGCGACGGAGATAAGATCGTGACCTTATTGCCCTTTCAGTAAGACTAAAGTTAAGAGACTTATACAGTAAGCTTTTTGTCTATTTAGGTTGCTTGATTTCCACGCTCCATGTACTAATGATAGGTTTGCCAACCTTCCTGCTTGAAGACGTTCTTTGTCTAAGAACACGATGAGTTAAGTATAATATACTAGTTTTATGACAAAATTTGTAAGTTTTTTACAAAAGTTAAATGTAAATAAAGTTTGGTTAATATAGGATCTAATCTCGACAAAAGCAATGCTAATTTATGAATAGGCGCAAAGAAGAAAGTTCTTCAGAACAATTTTTTGTTAGAGCCTGTGCCTCCCGCTCTAATAATCTCGCAATCTCTTCTCTTGTTGTTCCATCCTCTATAATGATGTTGTTTCCCTATAATTCACAAAGTTGTTTTGGAGGATATTGAAGACACAGCTCGAAGTGCATACCTACCTAGCAGCAATGAAGGATGTATAACTAGAAGTTTATCGGTTGCGAATCATGTCCACCTTAGCTGATTAACCAAAACACTGATTTTCATATACTTGTATAATAAACCGCTGAAAGCTACTGATCTGCACTCTATCGTAGCTTTTGGCGGTTAAGTTTTAAGGTCAGCATTCAGCAATTACTCTTGGCGTCGTAATGTAATTACAGTAACTTCTGGTGGGCAAAATAAACGCCCTGGTGCATAAGTTCCTAAACCGCGATTGACATAAAGTTGGTTGTTTGCGACTTTATGAAGCCCTTGAAACCATTCCCAGTGTCGTACAACTTTTGAACAGTCTCCTCGTAAAAGTGGTATCCATCGTCGCAGTTTTTTGGGAAGTTTATACAGAACTTTTTTATAATAGACAACGATAGGTCCAATTCCTGGAATCACTATTTGACCGCCGTGAGTATGACCTGACAATTGCA
The DNA here is from genome assembly GCA_029379215.1 of Rhizonema sp. PD37. Lineage (GTDB taxonomy): Bacteria > Cyanobacteriota > Cyanobacteriia > Cyanobacteriales > Nostocaceae > Rhizonema. Next base: position 23,633 of record JAQYWO010000040.1, on the reverse strand, counting down.
AATCTACCCGCCATTTTTGCAATATATCGGCAGTATCGGGGTTGTGGGATAAGACGATGCAGGGTGTTGCAGGATCTAACTGATGCATCACATCTTTGGGATTGAATTCTCGAGACCAATAGTCAGCCAATCCGACAATAGGCAATTCTTTTCCTAATGGGTAGGCGATTTCATTCCAAAGAACATTAATTCCAATTCCTGTGAGTGCAGATGTAATTTCTGCTTTGGAACGACTGTAGTAGATATCATGATTGCCAAGTACGGCATAGATACCAACGCGACTTTTCAGGTGTTTGAGTCGGAGTACTAATTCGTGAATTGGTGAAGGATCATCAGTTACGTAATCGCCTGTTAGTAAAATAAGATCTGGCTCGGCTTGGTTGCAGAATGCGATCGCTTTTTCTAACATTTTTTCTGACAGCCGTTCACCATCATAATGCAAGTCTGACAATTGCACCAGCGTCAGTCCTTCTAAGGACGCTGGCAAATCTGCAATCCTAACCGTCAATTTTTCTACGCTTAAAGACCCAGACAATAACCAGTGCATAAAGCTGACTTCGCTCCTCAGATCCGCGCTTCCAGCTTATCTAAAAATCTACTAATTATTTGTAACAATTGCCATAACTTCTTGAAAAATTTATGAAAGTAAAGGACTCGAGAATCAGCAGTCAAGCGAGCCATGAGATTTCTATGCAAAAGTTGGGAGAACAATTTTCACCGTTTATTGTCTGCTTTAGATAAAAATATGAACTGAAGAGTAAAAATACCAATGGTTTTTTTGGTAAAATTCTTCGATTTTACTCACGACTCAGCACTTAAGACTCAAGACTTTGCGAAGGACGATGTTGTATCCAGGGTTTAGCAGCTTCCAGTTGCGCTGCTAAGCTAATCAAAGTAGCTTCCGCTGCGGGTTTACCTATTAATTGCACGCTTATAGGTAAATTGTTGCTGTCAAAACCTACAGGAAGTGCGATCGCTGGTTGTCCGGTTGCATTAGCTGGCGGACAGGGGGCAACCCAATGAATAATATTTTGGAATGTCTCTTCGGGACTCAAGTGCGCCCATTCTCCAACACGGATGGGTGAATGCATGTAAACTGGCAATACCAAAACATCTACATTGTCAAAAAATGCGACTATTTGTCGCGAAACTGCTTGTATTTTGGCAACTGCTCGGAGATACTCACCAGCAGAACCCGTTCTTGCCAATAGCCAGCGGTTCATTGGCTGCAAAGCTTCAGCGGGAAGTCCTGACACACTAATGCTGGATTGCCAAACCATTTGGAAAGGTTCCACCAACTCAGTAAAGTCTGGGCATTTTTGCTCTACAACATGACCAAGTTCTTGTAATAATTGAACTGTTTGCAAAACGCCTTGCTGACAGCTTGCATCTACTTCCCCCATAGGAGGAATGTTAGTTGAAAAGGCAATCCGCAAACGCTCTGGTTTTTGCTTTGTAGCACTCATGAATGAAGGGTTTGGATCTGGCAACCAGTATGGATCTCCTGTAATATAGCCAGACATGATATCTAGAAGAGCGGCTGCATCGGCGACTGTACGTGCTATGGGACCATTCGTCGCAATCCCACTCAAGCTATCGCCTACTGGCGCATGTGATACCCGTCCCCGTGATGGTTTGATTCCGACCAAACCACAACAAGCTGCAGGGCCACGAATTGAACCGCCACCATCAGAACCTTGGGCGATCGCGCACAATCCTGCTGCCACTGCTGCAGCGGCACCTCCACTTGAACCGCCGGGAGTGTATTCTAAATTCCAAGGATTTCTAGCTGGGGGAAATCCCGTAGGTTCTGTGTAAGGAAAAGAACCAATTTCTGAAGTTGCTGTCTTTCCCAAAATAATAAATCCAGCCTGCTTAATCCGGGAAGTTACCCCATCGTCATGATCGGGAATATTGTTCAATAATGCATAACTTCCGTAGGTACAAGGAATACCAGCAAGTTTATTGAGGTCTTTAATTGAAATCGGCACTCCGAAAAACGGTGGGAGATCCGTTGCGTTTGGAAGCATTTCTGTTTTGGCTTTGGCGTCTGCGATCGCCTGCTCTGCCGTCACCGTAAAATAACTTCCTAATTGGGGATTCAATCGCTGAATACGTTCTAGATATACTTCTACCAACTCTAACGGTGACACTTTTCGATTACGGATCAACTGTGCCTGTTCTAATGCAGTTGTAAAAGCTAAATCAACTTGATTCATGAGCAACTCTAGGTCAATCCAGAAATATATATAACTTGTCTCATCATGATGATTAATGCCACACTAATCATGATAATCAGTGTTATCTTACCACCTGGAACAAGCGATTGGGTCGTACTATTTAAGTGTTCCTGCTGTTGACTTTGTTTCCAAGATATTACGGCTGGGATAATACCTCCTAAAACTGAAATACTGAACGTCCCAGCGTAATCTAAAGCTGCAAAAAAGATGCTGGGATTTAGTGTTGACAGACTCAGAGGAGGGAAAAGAATGAGTGAGTACAATGGTAGACGATTTAAAGGTTCTTTTGCTGAAACTGGGGAAATATCTCTGAAGAAATCCAGCAAACCGTAGACAAATCCAATAAATGATGTGACGAGCGCAAACTCTGAGAAAACGGAGACGAGGACGCCTAACCATTCTCCTGCACCGCCATCACGTAGAGTTTGCAATGGATCGAAAACTGTTTTGCTTGTAGAAATACCCTGTATCACATCGGGACTCACACTTCCCAAAATCACAGCATTCCATGCCAGGAACATAATTAAGGGAATACCAGAACCAATGACAATGGATTGACGAATTTTGCGGATATCTCCTTCAAGCTGAACTGTAATCACTGGAATAATTGTGTGGAAAAATAGAGCCACAAACATGACTGAAACAGCAGCAGGAAGCGCACTCCAGTTCTGAAAAGACAATTGGGAAGGCTGAACTTGAGTCGAGCCGAGAAATAACAGTCCGATGAATGAAGCAATGACGATCGCGACAAACGCGTTGTTTAATTTCGCAATAAACCTGTCTCGCCCCAGATACATAATGCCACCGAATAAGAGAGTGAACGCCGTTGTTCCTACCCATGCAGGTAAAACATTTTGTACACCACACATTTTTTCTACAGCTGATACAAGAATACCTCCTCCTTGAGAAATATAAGCTACAAGCATGGCATAGTGCATAAACAGATACGCCCCACCAGCAATTCTTGCAACCAGCTTTCCTAGAGTACTTTCAATAATGACTAACAAACCTAAACTCGGCAGACCCACAGAACTCATTGTGTTTAAAGTCACTTGTGCAATCAAGAAACCCGAAATTAAGGTGTAAATCCATACAGCAATCAGTAGGGCTGTGGATGGTACAACGCCAGAGGGTAATGTAACAGCAGGCAGCGCCAGAATTCCAGCACCAATCGTTGTGCCAGCTATAAGAGCAGTACTTCCTAAAACACTACCCGGTTGATGGTTTAGCTTGTTTCCATCAAGTTCAAGGTTGGAAAACAATCGACTCGTTGGGATTTCGGATTTGAGAACAGTCGTCATGAGTTAATGTCACTGTCTAAACTGAAGTAAGCGCACTCATTAATGTTAACTTATGTTAAACAACTAAGTCTCTAAGAGGGTGTCTGTAGCGGTTTCCACCTCAAGTATGTATGTTTGTTCTTTAAGGCTATGACAGAATACTAAATTTATGTTTATATCCCAAATCAAAACTCAATACTAAATATGTGGTTTTATATACCGAAAGTAACTTTTCTTAAGTAGTTGGCTTTCGTGCTGTAATTACCTTTGAAGCAGTATTTAATATAGGAATAATATCTGATTTTTGAAAAAGCCTACGAGATAATACGGATGCTTTTTTTTAATAAAAAACAATGATAAACCAGTATACACAAGTCACGATTAGCGAATTACAAGAATTTGTAGATACTCGTCCAGATGCACATGAACTCAGGAACGCATTGGCAGTAAAACTGGTTTAACAAAGCTATCTATATCTGAAGATGTCTACGATGCTCGAATTAAACAATACGAAGCTCTATACCAGGGGGATCCACTAACTGAAACACAAATCCCACAACATTTTGATGTGTTGAATAATGCAGATAGAAGACTTGAAAAATCAAATGATTAACGCGCATTCATGGGAAGAACTCAAAGATTCTTTAAACCTTGGAAGCAAGTTGAGAGGAGTAGTCACGAAACATTTTCCTTTCGGGATATTCGTTGCCCTTGCAAGGATAAAATTTACAGGTCTTGTTCAAATTCCAGATTTCAAAGATAAAGGTGATATGACTCCATCTGAGTATCCAGCAATTGGTTCGTCAGTAGATGTAGTAGTGTTGGGATTTAAGGAAACGGGACAACAAATCTGGTTAGGCATGAAGCCAAGTCAGTTAAATCAGTCAAAGGAATTTAGAGTAGACAGTTGAAAAAACTACAAGTTGCTTTAAGAATTCCTAGAGAATAAGGCATATCATTTTTTGGACTGGATGAAGTAAATGCTGCAATAAAACGTGGTGTAAGAGTTATTTGCAATCAAAGAAGGCAGTACTACATATTGGTATACAGTATATTAGTAATAGATATATTATATAATCATGACCCAAACAAAACAAGCTAAAAATATTGACTTACGCTACTTAATTAAGAACTACGGTCTCCAACTAGTATTAGATGACCAATTTTTCCGCGAATGGCAAGATGATTTGCCTGAAATTACAGATTTAGACAAACAACTTTTAGATAAAGTAAAAGCAGGTTATTTTAACCTTTTAAATTATCCGCCTTTACTTGAAAGTGTTGTCAGAATAGCTATTGTTGACCCAATTCTTTTTATTGGAGATTTTTGCTTAAAACCTTTTTATATCAAAGCTGAAGAACAAATTGATATTACGGATGAAGACGAAGGAGTAATAATCAAAGGTAAAATAGATACTTTAGTACTAAAAGATCAACTATGGGCTATGATTATTGAGTCTAAACAAGCAGAGTATTCTATTGAAAAAGGACTTGCACAACTGTTGGCTTATATGTTAGGTAATCCAGATCCAGATAGACCTAGCTTCGGTATGATTACTACAGGCGGAAGTTTCATTTTTATCAAATTAGTTAGGGGCGAAGTTATTCAGTATGGAACCTCTAAAATGTTTGAAGTGCGTAATCCTGGAAATGAGTTATATGATGTACTTTGTATCTTGAAGCATCTGACCCAAATCGTAACTGCTTAAAGCTCTTGACGTTAGTTGGTTTAACTTCTTATCTGCTACGGCTTTAACTCTAGAGTTTCTTGTTGTTTGAAACTTATACCAATTTCAAAAATATTTGCAATACATAAACCCATAGTCAGGGCGAACAGCCGTGACGCTCGAGGACTCGCTCTAAGCGAAGCTATGCCGTAGGCTTTACGCTACGAAGATCGCCCCTACATGGTTATCTGTCCCATATCGCGTAAACACAAACTCAGCAAAATGTTTCTCCTTGTTTAAAAATTAGCCAGGTATTACGAACACTCCCAATTTTGACCACTTTTGAGTTCAACACTTTCGGGTTCTTTCATCGGTCATGCTCCCTTCTGTCTCAAAATCAGTATTTGCTGTGACAGCCTCCCAAGCATCTAACTCAGCAGTCAGCGACTCAATCTTCTGACGGAACTTGCTGTAAGCATAATTATTGAGTATCAAACGTAACGGTTGATTTTCAGAATTTACAACTTTATTCAGTACCTGTGCTGCTTTATCAGGGTCTCCTGGCTGACTTCCTTCTATTTTGTCGAGGAACTGGAGGAACTTACCAACAGTATCTTTGTATACATCCATGCTTTGTCCTGCTCGCTTAAGCGATCGCCCGATAAAATCAGTACGAAACGGACCAAGTTCGACAATTGTTACTTTGATACCAAGAGGTGCAACTTCACCATGTACTGCTTCCGATACTCCTTCTAAAGCGAACTTAGCACCTCCATAGATAGAGAAGCTCAATTCTTTGGTAAATCCGGCAATTGCAGACATATTGAGGATGTGTCCTGCTTTCTGTTGTCGCATAATTGGCAGGACAGCTCGCATCATATTAATTGCACCAAAGAGGTTTGTCTCAAAGTTGCGCCGAATTTGCTCCTCGCTCACTTCTTCTTGCGCCCCAATCAAACCGAAGCCAGCGTTATTCACAAGTACATCAATCCGACCAAACGCTTCTATGGCTGTGTCCACTACTGCTTTTACTTCGTTGAGGTTAGTAACATCCAAACGGACAGCCAAGGCTGTGTCTGGAAATTCACTAACTAAATCGTTTAATTGTTCCGGTTTGCGGGCGGTAGCGACGACGTTATCCTCATGTTTGAGAACTGCTTGAGCTAAAGCGCGTCAAAACCCAGTATAAATACCAGTAATTAGCCAGACTTTTTTGTTGTCAGACATTGTTAAACTCTATGATTTGAATATTTGCTCTTCATGATTTCTATGAGTTATCAGTTTTATCACCAGTTAGTATCAGGCGCTAGTGGTGCTTTATCTTTATCACCCACACTCGTAATCATTGTTTACTAGTTCACGGTTCTATGCGGCTACCCAAAACTTCCAAGAACTTACGCAGCCACTCAGGTTGACCGGGCCACACCACAGCAGTCACAAGGTTGCCGTCTACAAACGCATTCGAGAGAGTCTCGTTTGGTTCGCCCCACCTCGCTCCTGCTGACAAAACTTCCGGCTTTTGGGTGATGTAAGAAGTGCATAGCCGACCTTTCAGCACGCCTGCAGCTGCAAGTATCTGTGGTGCGTGACAGATAGCAGCAAGCGGTTTGTTCTCAAATGCAAAGTGGCGGACAATCTCCAGCACGCGATCATTCAAGCGCAGGTACTCGGGCGCACGTCCACCTGGTATTATAAGCGCAGCGTAATTTTCAGGCTTGACTTCATCAAAGTCCGTCGTAATGCGAAACTTGTGTCCCGGCTTCTCGCTGTAGGTTTGCTCACCATCGAAATCATGGATGGCGGTGCGAACTGTTTCACCAGGCTTTTTATCTGGACACACTGTATGCACCTCATGCCCGACCATTGTCAAAGCTTGATAAGGCACCATTGCTTCGTAATCTTCCACGAAGTCGCCAACAATCATCAAAATCTTTTTTGCTCCCATTGTTTGAACTCCTGATAAAGTAAAATTTTCAGTAGTCTACCTTGGTTGAGAGTCGATCACCTCACAATCTTGTTGAGGAGAGTCTGTTGATTCCAAGCCTCATCATAGCAGAGTCTATTGATAAAAAATTTTGATAGTATGTTGTTGATATGAGTACGAACAGTACCGTCGCTAATTGATAAAGAAGTAGCAATATCCTTATCCTTATTACTTTGCCCTATCATTGAGAGTGCTGTGGCTCAAGCTAGGAGATTAAATGTTGCCATGTCAGTTTCTGATCAGCTGTGCAGCAGAGTTAAAAAAAACACGACACAGTCCTCGTGTAAGCAACACTGTTGTTAGCAAGTTGGTGACAGCAATCATGAACATAATCAAAATTTGGTAGGATGCGGCTTCGCGGGCATTAATGCCACTCAACAACTGCCCGGTGATGATAGGTGGAAGTGTGACCATCCCGATAATCATCATTTGATTAATAGTCGGAAATATGCCGGCGCGAATTGCGTCTTTACGGTATTGAGTTACTGCTTGTTGAGGGGTTGCGCCTAAGCTAAGATGAGTTTCTATTTCTAGATGACTGGCGTTGATAGTGCTGACTAAGCGTTCTCCAGCGATCGCCGCAGCATTCATGGCATTACCTAAAATCATTCCAGCTAAAGGAATAACATACTGAGCTTCATACCATGTATGAGGCTGAGTTATTAATCTGTCTGGACGTTGAATAATCAAAAAATTTATATAAATAAGCGTCAGAGTTGTACTCACAAAAATGGACCCCCATACTAAGGGCAATATCTGTGGAATTTTTTGAGAGATACGATTTCGGACTCCAACCGCTGTAATTGTCAGTATTACTGCTAACATTACCAAAACTGCCCAAGGATTGTCGAAAGCAAAGACAAAGTCTAAAACATATCCTAATACTACCAATTGCAGAATAGTTCGCCCAGTTGCAAGGGCTAAGTTTAGTTCTAGTCCCAGTTTTTCCCACGCAGATAAACCAATAGCTATGCCCATCAATCCCACAGCGCTAGCTAAATCCACCACATCCAGTTTGATCAGCTCCTGCATGGGTTTTCTACCTCCTTCGTCATCTGAATTCTAGCTTCTGATATCATGTACGGTAAATAAGTTGTGAATAAAGGCTTAGTTCGTAGTTGCGCTTTAGTGTTTTAAACAGTTTGATAGCGCTAAAGCGCAACTCCAAAAATTATTTTCAGTGTTCAACCGAACATGATATAACTCCTAAGTTCTTCTTATTCAACTTCCAATCCGAGCATCTTAGATCAGTGTAGTCAGTAGAGATGTTTCCAACAGCGTATCTCTACAAGTCCTCGAAAAAAGCTAACACGTTAGGAACTTTAATCCTTGGTATTGATTCAGGGTTGATGTATATCACTTTCAAGAGAAAATGATAGCTCTTCCGATTATATATCTTAGTAAAAACTCTGAGTGAGGCTGATACCACATGGTAATCTTTCTGTAATCTTGTTTCCTTGATCATTCGTAAGTATATCAACCGCTAGTCGTCAGCATGAGCATACATGACTTGTATATGTCTTTAAAGGGTTACACGATTTGCTTCATATTATGCTAACCAGTGACCGATAATAGCTGAATGCTTGCCACGATTCCAGTCGGCATCTATCTTCAATTCTTTAAGATAAAAACTCATGATACAAAGTGTAAATTCCATCCCTGCCTTTGACATCAGGCAGCAATACATTAGCATCGAAGCAGAAGTGAGTGCAGCCGTCTTGGAGGTTCTGGCTTCTGGTCGTTATATTGGTGGTCCTGTAGTTGAAGGTTTTGAGCAACAGTTTGCCGCTTACACTGGTGTGACTGAATGTGTGGCTTGTAACTCTGGTACTGATGCACTCTCCCTAGCACTGAGAGCTTTTGATATTGGTGCAGGTGATGAAGTCATTACAACACCCTTCACTTTTATTGCCACTGCCGAAGTCATCAGCAATTTAGGTGCTAAGCCAGTATTTGTGGATATCAATGCGACTACGTTTAATTTGGATGTGGAGCAAGTCGAGAAGGTAATAACACCGAAAACTAAAGCAATTATACCAGTACACTTATTCGGGCAACCTGCGGATATGACCGCATTGATTGACGTAGCACAAACCCATAATCTCGTTGTGATTGAAGATTGTGCTCAGTCTACAGGAGCAAGTTGGGTTGGGCAAAAAGTAGGAAGTATTGGACATATAGGTTGCTTTAGTTTTTACCCTACAAAGAATCTCGGTGCTTGTGGAGATGGTGGGGCGATAACAACTAACGATCCGGAGATTGCAAAGAAAATTCGGATGCTCCGAAATCACGGTCAAAAAACTAACTACTTACAAGAAGAGATTGGTGTTAATAGCCGTTTAGACGCATTACAAGCAGCTATACTTCAAATTAAGCTGCGTTATCTAAGTATGTGGAATAACCAAAGACGGCAAGCCGCAGCCCACTATCACCAATTCCTCAGTCAAATTACCGACATTATTCCACCTCAAGAATTAGCTGGTGGGATGGGAGTCTGGAATCAATATACTATTCGTGTTTTAGAAAATAAAAGAGACTTGGTTCGGACTCAGTTGCAAGAGCGGGGTGTAAACACAATGGTTTACTACCCCTACCCTTTACACTTACAGCCAGTTTATCAACAATTGGGGTATGTGGTGGGGCAATTACCCGTAGCAGAGCAAGCCTGCCACCAAGTCTTATCCTTACCTATGTTCCCAGAATTGTCAGTTGAACAGCAAAATCAGGTCATTTATAGTTTGAAGGATTGCTTGAGTTAAGGGGAATAGATATTTCAGATTTTGGATCTATGATGCAATCCAAAATCCAAAAATCCCACTCGCTACTCTCTACACCCTACTCCCTACTTTTATTTCAGTTCCCAAGACTTCTACCAAACTACGTACTGCAGCAATCATTGCCACTTCGCTGTTAAGTTGGTTGATAGCAGAACCAACTCCAACACCAGCTGCACCAGCGGCGATCGCCAGAGGTGCTGTTACGCTAGAGATACCCGAAGCACACAGCACTGGAACTGATACTGCACGAGAAATTTCATAAGCTGCTGCTAAGGTAGGTGCGGCTTTTTCAATAAGTCCTAAAGTTCCAGGGTGAGTTGGGTGACTGCTAGTACCGCCTTCGGTTTGAATAATATCTGCACCTGCTTTCACCAGCTCCTCTGCCAGCTTAACTTGTTCATCTAACTGAAGAATGTGGGGAACAGTGACACTGAGAGTGATGAAGGGAAGAAGAGTGCGAGTTCGGTGAGTCAGTGCTAAAACTTCCTCTGCTTCAAATCTACGTCCTTGGGCATAGAAAGAATCGAAGTTACCAATTTCAATTAAATCTGCTCCCGCTGCATGCGCTCGGACAAATTTCTCTGGCTCTACTGCTGATACACATATTGGCTTATCTGTCAATAATTTTGCCAATTTAACTAACTCAGGATCGGCAGCAATGTCAACAAAAGTTGCACCGCCCAAATCGGCTGCTTTGATGGTTGCTGCTACGCGATCAGCGTCAAAGTTATTTAAGCCACTAATAACTTTAAGGACATGGCGGTTGGCAAATGCACTTTGGAGTTTGATATGCATCGTCATAGTTCAAGTGAATGAAGCTTTAGAATTAGGATTATTCTACCTCTTGTGCGGAGTCCTGAGCTTTAAATCTTTGGCTAAGGATTTTACCATAAGATATCACCCGCATCTGAACTCTGATCACAAAACTGTACCTATCAATTGTTTCAATATGATTCCAAGTAAGTTTAGTGATTATCGAAAAAATGCGGGTAATGGATAGACACTGTGGAGAGCAGTTGAGAGTGAGGTTTATCGCTCTAATAGGCGTCCTGCAACTCGTAGAAATCTGGCGAGATGTAATCTTTACGTAAAGGATAACCTACCCAATCTTCTGGCATTAAGATCCGCTTGAGGTTTGGGTGTCCTTCGTAGATAATGCCGTACAGATCATAAGACTCGCGTTCTTGCCAATCTGCCGCTTTCCAAATCCAGTAGACTGACGGCACTCTGGGGTTTTCTCGTGGTAAGAAGACTTTCAAACGCACTTCTTCGGGGCGATCAACATTATCACCGACTTTCACCAGGTGATACATGCTAACCAACTGCTTTCCAGGACCTAAGTCGATTCCAGATTGACACTGGAGATAATTAAACCCATAGGCATATAATGCTGTGGATAAAGGAAGCAGGAAGTCTGCCTCCACCTTAATAATCTCTACACCATTACTGTCTGCTTCCAATGACTCATGGGCAAAGGAATTTTCCGTTAACCACTGGGAGACTTTACCAACTTTTGCTAAAGACTGTTCGTCTGTAGGGACTATTTTCGCTTCTTCTTCAGCCAAGGCGACGTTCCTCCTTTTGTGCTTTTTCTGCAAGAAGAGCTGGTGGTACTGGCATACCGATCGCTTCCACTAATTCCTTGGGCGGGGTTATGCGAGTTTCTGCCTGCAAATACTTACCATTGTGGATAAGCTCTGCTGGCTTCATATTGTGAGTCGTGCTATAGTAACGGTGACTTTGCTTAATGATATTCCGTTCTTGCATCGACTCGTTAGCGATCTTCTTCCGCAACTTGATGATAGCGTCGATAATCGCTTCTGGACGCGGCGGACAACCGGGTAAGTACACATCCACTGGAATCAGTTTATCAACTCCACGGACGGCAGATGGAGAATCCACGCTGAACATTCCGCCGGTAATCGTGCAAGCACCCATAGCAATCACATACTTTGGTTCTGGCATTTGTTCATAAAGACGCACGAGTTGAGGTGCCATCTTCATAGTGATCGTACCAGCTGTAATAATCAAGTCAGCTTGACGAGGGCTAGAACGGGGAATCAATCCAAAGCGGTCAAAGTCAAAACGGGAGCCAATTAAAGCTGCAAACTCAATAAAGCAGCAGGCTGTCCCAAACAGTAAGGGCCACAAACTCGAAAGTCTTACCCAATTGTATAGGTCATCAACAGTTGTGAGGATGACGTTTTCTGATAAATCTTGGGTAACTGTCGGACGCCCGATCGGGTTGAGGATACGCTCTTTATCCTCTAAGTTGGTATTTAAGACCATTCCAAAGCTCCTTTACGCCATGCGTATACAAGGGCAATTACAAGAATTGCAATAAAAACGAGGGCTTCAATAAATGCCAATAAACCAAGAACGTGAAACGCAACCGCCCATGGATACAAAAAAACTGTTTCTACATCAAAGACGACGAAGATCAGCGCAAACATGTAGTAGCGGATGTTGAACTGAATCCAGGCACCACCGATGGGTTCCATACCACATTCATAAGTTGTACGCCGTTCTGGGCTGCGACCACTGGGTCGAAGAAGCTTGGACGCTGATAGAGCCAAGGCTGGCACTAGGCTACAAACTAGGAAGAAGCCTAAAAGGTACTCGTAACCGCTGAGGACAAACACAATAAATCTCTACCACTAAGGATCGAAATAACTTTGTAACCTTCTTTTACATTATATCTTTTTAGATTTTTTAATCCTCGAAAACCAAGCTAAAGATGATTTTGAGTGAATTATGCTAGGGTTAGAAAAAACTCATAGTTGTGTCATAATTTTTAACGTAGATTTAATAATTACCTCTTAACCAATGTCACCATGAGCGAACCAGCTGTTGAAAATTCAGTGTTAGACGGCTATGAGTGCCGTGCCTGCGGTTACATTTATGAACCTGATAAGGGCGATGACAAGCAAAGCATTTCTCCGGGAACACCCTTTGCAGAATTGCCACTCATTTGGCGCTGTCCAGTGTGCGGTGCGAAAAAGAACGCTTTTGAGAACGTCGGACCTGTTAACAAGGCTTCTGGCTTTCAAGAAAATCTGAATTATGGTTTGGGGGTAAATAAGATGACCCCAGAACAGAAGAATCTCCTGATTTTCGGTGCTTTAATTCTTGGTTTCCTGTTTTTTATGAGTATTTACGGCTTGCAATAAAGTACCATGGTACGAAATTATACCAATTTTTACCGGGTAAAATTGTTCATAAGTTCTTTACTCAAAAAATAGCGCTTTCGCCAACTCCTAAAAGATGGAAGTCGCACTAAAAAAACGCTATGGCGAATACATGACAATGTGACGGGATTACGATACGTCGGAATTTATAGTCGCGGTGTTGGCTCAAAAATTCACAAAAAGTAAACAAACAGAAATGCGTTCAAGTGTAAAAATTGGGCAGCGAATATTCGCCGTGTTAATAACTGTCCTCATGTGCTTCGGTTGTAGTCAGGTATCTTCAGTCACCAATAACCCATGGGAAATTATTTCTCTGGGAATAGATGCGAAACTGCTAGATATTGCTTTTACTGAGAACCCCCAACATGGCTACATCGTTGGTAGCAACGCAACTTTTTTGGAAACAAAAAACGGTGGCGAAACCTGGCAACCAATTAAATTAGAATTAGATGAGCAAAAATACCGCTTTAACTCAGTGAGTTTTTCGGGTAAAGAAGGGTGGATAGTTGGAGAACCTTTTTTTCTTTTGCATAGCACTGATGAAGGTAGTTCTTGGTCACGTATTCCTTTGAATGAAAAGCTACCTGGTAACCCAGTTAACATTATCGCACTCGGGAAAAACTCGGCTGAGATGGCGACAGATGTGGGAGCAATATATAAAACCCAAGATGCAGGTCAAAACTGGAAAGCTCAGGTAGAAGAAGCTGTTGGTGTCATTCGTAACATAGAACGTTCAGAGGACGGTAAATACGTTGCTGTTTCCGCCAAGGGGAATTTCTATTCAACTTGGGAACCAGGGCAAAGTGCTTGGGTACCCCACAACCGGAATAGTTCACGACGTGTTGAAAATATGGGATTCGTGAACGACAAGCAAATGTGGATGCTTGCAAGGGGTGGCCAAATACAGTTTAGCGATCCAGCTAAGTCCGATGAGTGGCAAAAAGCTCAATATCCAGAATTTGCTACAAGTTGGGGCTTACTTGATTTAGCTTACCGCACGCCTGATGAAATTTGGGTAGGTGGCGGAAGCGGTAGTTTGCTAAGAAGTGTTGATGGTGGAAAAACATGGGAAAAAGACCGTGGCGTTGAAGGAGTTCCTGCTAATTTTTACAAGATTGTTTTCTTTTCCCAAGACAAAGGATTTATTGTCGGAGATCAAGGTATTTTGCTGAAATATCACCAAAGCGTTACTGCGGCTCCTCAGCCAGAACCTGCTTAGGGTAACCGTTAATTCATTGATGGTATAGGACTTACGTTCGGTATTCATCGGTGTAAAAATCTGGGCAGCCGAAATCAAATCACCAAATGTTAAGTATTGATCTTGATTTCTGAGAAACAAGTTGCAACTTGTAACTATTTCTAAACTTTGTAGGATAATAAACTCAATAACAATCTTTGAGAAGGTAGGGATATAAATGTCAGGTACCACTGGAGAACGTCCATTTTCGGACATTATTACCAGCATTCGTTACTGGGTGATTCACAGCATCACCATTCCAGCTTTGTTTATCGCAGGTTGGCTATTTGTCAGTACTGGACTGGCTTATGATGTATTTGGTACACCCCGCCCAGATGATTATTACACACAAACACGACAGCAATTGCCCATCGTGAAGGACCGCTTTGATGCAAAAGAACAAGTTAAGCAATTTAGTAGCGGAAATTAGTTTGAAATCATGACTAGTAGCAATAAGATTAATCAACCAATTACGTACCCGATTTTTACAGTACGATGGATAGCAGTTCACACTATAGCCGTACCAACACTCTTCTTTTTGGGTGCGATCGCCTCAATGCAGTTTATTCAACGGTAGGAGAAATTCATGGATAAGTCGCCAAATCCCAATCGGCAGCCGGTTGAACTCAACCGAACTTCTCTTTATCTCGGATTACTACTCATTTTCGTTCTGGGTATTCTGTTTTCCAGTTATTTCTTTAACTAACTAGAACGACTGGTATAAATCGTTTTGTATTTAACCTGCATTGCTAATTTTTGACTAACGGAGGATAAAAAACTGTGTCTGGAAGTGGAAGAATTCCCCTGTGGATAGTAGCAACAATCGCTGGATTAGGTGTAATTACCGTTTTAGGCATCTTCTTCTATGGAGCATATGCTGGACTCGGTTCTGCCATCTAAGACTGGCTTGCTCTGATTACCCCAACTGCTAATTGTTAATGTTAAGCATTTAGCCCTTCCTTGTGATACTCGTACTAAGAAGGAGTTATCCTTACTTATGCTTCGGAAATGCGTATTCTCATTCATCAGAGAAGCTTTTCTCGAAACGGGAACGGATACCGCGAATAGAACTAGACTCACTTTCGACTATCAGCTGTCAGCTATGAAAGGAATTTGGTAAACATAATTAACAAGAGTCCGATTTCTGACAAGTTTTACAAGCTGATAAGTGATGTATAAAAGCTAAATGTTTAATAAAAAACTGAAGGGTGAAAATAAAAACTAGCCGCACAATTAGTCATCTGTAACTGAGCACAACATTTGAACAATGGTTTAGAATTTAAGTATAAAAAAACCGCCGACTTCATAGAAATCGGCGGTTTTGAGCTTAATTTATCCTTCCTTGATTGTTAATTTTTAACCGATATCGTCGCGTTCAATGTATAGCATCATAAACGCGAAGGTTACAGCTGAAACAAGTAGACCAGTACAGGGAACTAAAATCGAAGGCAAAAATGAAGCTGACATAAACAAAGTTCCTCTTAAACTACATAACAATTTAAGATGAGCTTACTGTAAATTCGGCATGGTTTTGACAATTCTTTCAGATTTTTAACACAGTTAGCAAGTTGGTATGAATAAACACAGCTTGACATTGACACCTCGTCTCCCGAAGAGAAGATTGAGGCGCTGTTAATAGTTAGTTGTTAGTAAGTTTCACCTAATCTCAACATTTATTTACGTAAAGTCTGCCGGGCAGTTGCTGACGGTAGGCTCGCTTTACATACTTAAGTTTGATTGGCTCAACCCACTAAACTCCTCTATTTTCAGATACCCAGTAGTTCATCTAGCTGTAAGATTGGTAAGTCAGGAGGAATCACAGTCCGGTGAAGCGAGACTTTGTGACTTTCACGTTGGGTTGCCATGTTGATGGCGATCGCCTCTACACGAATTTCCAAACACCCAAAAGGAACGTTGATGTAAGCCATAACTTCTAACCCTCCCTTGAAGTTAGGTAACAAATTTGTCAACAAACGAGGCTCATCCAGCAATCTGCGGGTTTGACAATCCTCAACCCATAACTTCACAGCAACTTGAGGACGCTCTTCTACAAGCCTCACACGCACCATAATAGATTTACCAGAGATTAGCTCACCATCTGGTAAATCTAGTTGTGGAACTGGCAATGATTCTAAAACGACTAGCTCTAAAACTGATGAAGCAAATTCAATAGTGGAGGGATTCTGAATAGTATTAGTTTCCACTTTATTAAAAGTATCTTCTACTACTACTTCCTTCGGCAAAATTACTGTCTTTTTTTTACGGCTAGGCGAGGCAGTAGAGAATCGATCTGTAACTTCCAGGACAACATCTGTTAAATCTGTTACTGTATCTCCTGCTTTTTCCCATTCCTCACCAGATGTAGCAGATAGTCGATCTGTAAGTTCCAATAAATCGTCCGTTCCGCGATTTTTAAAGAGATCCGCATTCTCCAGAGGCTCCTCTAGCTTTCTCTCTACCCTCGTTTCATGACTTTTGACTGTATAAAGATCATAGTCATCTTGGTAATGTAAATTAATCGGTTCTAGTAAGGAGTAACCTTGGTTGTGCATCCATTGGCGGATCAGAGGAGATAAGTACGGAGAATCTTCCGTTATTAATTCAGAACTACGCGAGACAACGACTGCAACCGAATCATCTAATTCAGGTGTTACTTCCTCTTGCTCTAAGGCGACATGACGCTTTGCCTCCTCGCTGTCAGAAGGTAAAGCTTGTAGGCGTTTTAAGTATGGAAAAGTTGTTTTTGTGCTTGCTACTCGACTAGCTGCAGAAATAATATCATTTTTATCTAAAACTTTTGGTACAGAAGCGAACGAGATCACAGCAGTCGTGGTGTTGATTTGGTTTTTGCTCTGAGTTACAGAAGGCAGTTGAGGTGAAGTTGATTTAGAGAGCGATCGCCCAGCAATAAGTGGTGGTAGACATTTCTCCGATGATACGTGAAGAGACGGGTTTGTTTTCGTCTGCTTTACCAGATTGAAAAGTTCCAACTTTAAAGGTACAAATGTCTCTCCTGCTTCGATTGTCTTGAACGACTTAGATTCTTCTCGCTGCTTATCTAGCTCTGTTGTGCTAATAGCCAGTAGTTCTATCACATCTGCGGCAATTGTGAAGCAGTGGCTAGCTAACAGTATGACTTCACTAGCATCTGCCAATGCGCCATACAAACTGATGTCTCCCAAAATCAACTTAGATTCACACTCACCAGGAATCTCAACTTTTGCTTCAATTTGTAGTGGTAGTGACTTTTTTGGTAACGGTTGTCGTACTAGGCTTAATCTTTCTGCTCCTAGAGGTGAACGCAGTTCTATTCTGAGTTCGACTGCACAAACGCTTTCAAAATCTATATCATCCAGATTTAGCTTAGTGGTTGGTTTGAGATCCACACGCCCACTGACAGTGAGAGTTTGTCCCCAAGGAGCAAAGTAGGTTTCCCGCTCCAAGGTTAGCAGTAACGGTGGCTCTGGGAGAGGTTTTTCAACCGTTAGTTCATCATCCAACAGGGGTTGTGTTGGTAAAGCTAAATCAATTAAGTGTTTTAAAATTTGCTCTGCTGTGTCTGCTTTCAACCAGACAGGGTTAATCGGTTCCTCAATAAAAGTCTCTGAGTTATCACAGAAGGATGTTGTACCTTCACCTCCGTGATCGATTCTTCTGTATGGTAAATCTACGTTCGATAAGACTTGCAAATGGACACTATATTGCCAAGATTTGCCAAGAAGATCCGACATTAAATCACCATTGCATCGCAAATCCCAAATTCCCGGCTGGAGGTAAGTAAACGGAATCACCGCCATTAAGCCTTCTGTGTTGGTGCGACGAGATCGCGTCTGAATTCGCCGTTTGGGTGGAATTTCTTCTATAGAATAGTGAGTAACCCGTACTTCCACATCTGTACTGATATAGTTGGAGCGAGCAACAATTCTATACCTACCTTCCATAATTTCCACATTTGGCGACTCCAGGAGACGCCAAGAGCGATCGCCTTGTTTCTGTATAAGAAATTGCCAGTGTTCCATTATGAGTGATGCCCAAGATCCTAGAGCCGGAGAAGCAATATTTACATGACCTTGCTAGCCAGTTTACCTCAGCAATCGGTAAATGCATAACCAGATCTATATTTTTGCATACGCCTTTTCTAAACAACCCTGTAATTTTTCTGCCAGCCCTTTGACATGAGGTTTTTCGAGGACATACATGTGCGGGCCAGAAATATGATGGATCTCTAAACCTCCATCACTGATATCGCCCCAACCTAATTGAGGATCGTATTGCATACCTACAGCATCATGGCTGCGAGTTTGATCGCTAGTTCTTAACAGTGTAATTTTACCGAGATAGGCTTGAAAAATATACTCGTTCATCGCCTGTAGATGAGTCTGTTCGACTTTGACATACATCTCAATTCCTGATAGAGAGTGTGTCTCATCTACTACAGAAGGAGGGACATTTAAGTAACGCTCGTATCTCTGTTTGAGAAGGAACTTGCCATGCTTCCACCAACCCGCAGCCTTTTGCAAAAAATAAGCTGGGTCATTTTGTATTATTTTATACAAGTGCATGAAAGTTCGGATAAAAAATGGCAACCGCTTGCTATAACCTGGACGAACACTATCAAACATAGCCAAAAGATCGACTTGCTCACCTTGTCTGTGGAGTTGCTGAGCCATCTCAAAGGCAATCATACCTCCAAGAGAGTAACCTGCCAGAAAATAAGGACCATTAGGCTGAAGAGTCTGGATTTCGCGAATGTAGTGTGATGCCATGTCTTCAAATCGAGTATAAAGAGGCTCTTTTCCATCTAAACCTTTTGGTTGCAACCCATAAACTGGTTGATCGGAACCCAGATACAATGATAAATCGCGGTAACACAAAACTTCTCCACCAAGGGGGTGGATACAGAATAAAGGTGGTTTTGAACCGTTGGGTTGAATAATCACTAAGGATGACCAAGAATTTTTTGATTTATCCTCAGTCTCTGATGTCAAAATGTGATCACTAATCGCTGATTCTTCTTGAGTGAGTACGTTAGCAAGTCCTTCTACTGTACCTGATTGAAAGAGGGTAGCTAGGGGAAGTTTTTTGTCAAATTTCTTCTCGATTTCTGCGAATAAACGTATGGCTAGTAAAGAATGCCCTCCTAGCTCAAAGAAGTTATCATGGATACCCACTTGCGGAACGTTAAAGACTTGCTGCCAGATGTCAGCAATTTGGCGTTCCAACTCGTTCCTTGCTGCCACCTGCTCGAGCGGCGCAAGAGAATCCTGACGCTTCCCTAATAGCTGTCGATCAATTTCACCTATTGCCGTCATTGGCATTTCCTCAAGCTGCATAAAATCGATTCGGCTTGGAGTTCCGAAGCGATCGCGCACTGACAATTGCAACTGCTCGACAGGGACTACAGTTTTTGCCGTGAAATAAGAACATAAACTCTCAGAGGAATGCACTTCCATCTCCCGGTACTGTTGAATGTGTTGTTTACTTCCATCCAAACCTATCACCAGGTTTCCCGACTGGGAATGCAAACCTAGAAAGAAGGAATGTTTTCCTTGCTCCGGCGAGATAATCGAGTAACCTCGAGCGCGTGTCAAGTCTTTCATCTGGTAGTTGCGGCTCATACCCACCTCATCCCACATACTCCAGGCAAAGCAATAGCTTCGTAATGTACTTTGATATTGCTGATAGTGGGAAAAAACGTCTAGAAAACGGTTAGCAGCTGCGTAGGCACCCGCACTAAAGCCACCGAAGAAACTGTTCACCGAAGAAAAGCTGATGAAAACACAGTCGTGCTGGTTCTTAATGAGTTGATGCAGCGTCCATGTGCCAAAAACCTTCGGACGAAGCGTCGCCGCGAAGCTATCTGGGGTTTCCTCAAGTAGCAGGCGTCTCGTCGTCGTTCCTGCTAGATGGATGACTCCATTTAGCTGACATTGCCAGCTGGCACAATGCTGCTCAACGACGTGCTGTAACTGGCTCAAATTACAAATATCCACTGATTCATAAGCGATCGCTCCTGCCAATTGCTCTAAGGACAGATAAGTTTTAATTCGCTCTGTTACATATGCCTCTGGTGGGAGATCATCCCAGGTACTTCTTTCAGGTAAAGGAGTTCTACCTACTAATAGTAACCGCGTCTTGTAGTGCTGTAGCAGATACTTGGCTATTTCTGAGCCAATACCTCCCAGCCCGCCAGTAACAAGATACATTCCGCCTTCAACGATGGGAAAATCTCGCTTTTCTTCTTTGAGAAAGTCCACTTTTTCTAAGCGAGAAACCAGACGCTGCCCGTTACGGTAGACGACTTCCTGCTCTTTGTCAATGACTTGTAGTTCTTGAAGAATGTATACTGCATTAAGTTCGTTGTCTTGCACCGATAAGTCGAGATGGCGACAATCCAACCACGTCATTTCGGCAGGAATTGTTCTGACAACTCCGATGATCGATGATCGCAAAGCTGCTACCTTTTCTGCCGTTGAGGTAACCTGGCTGTAGCTGGCAATCACTTGGAGTCGAACTGGTGTATCCGAACCTTGAAGAGCTAATGCCTGAACTAAGAAAACTAAACTGTAAACTCCTCGCTGTTGTGCTTGTTCTAACTCTGGCAAACTAGACTCTTCAGTATATTTGTCATAAGTCCACAAATGCAAAATTTGTGCTATCGGAAGATTTTCTCTTGCCACCGAATCTAGCAGTTGTTGATAGTGTTCGGGGTTTTCCGGAGCGATACGGTAGCGATCATTGGATAATTTAGCAAAGTCTGAGCCTGCCTCAATACATACACAAGGCTGGCTTAGCTTAGCGCACAGAGACTCTCCTAAACTTAAGGAGTCCAAAAAGACTAAAGTCAGACCCGTCTTGAGCTGAGTGTATATTGCTGTTTCTTTCCGTCGCCATATTTGACGGTAAAACCAATCTGGAAGAGTATTGTTATTGCCAAGCAGAATATCAATTTGTTTGAGTATAACATCAAACTTACCTGCTTCAAAGCTCTTTTTTAATTGCGCGTGCTGAATTTTGCCAATTGAGGTTTTAGGTATTGCCTCTTTCTCAACGGGAATTAAGTAAGCCGGTCTTATGCCCATCTTGCTGACAACGTTTTGGCGAATCTCTTTAAGTAGTTTTACTAAACGGTTGTCTTCAGGAATGGGGGTATGCAAAACAATTATTAACTCATCAGTATTACTACTGAATTTACGAGTCGCAAACGCTGCCGTGTAAGACACCTCGACTCCTGCAACAGCTTCCACTACCGCTTCAATTTCATGAGAGTAGTAATTGACACCGTTAATGATGATAATATTTTTCGTTCGACCTGTAATCGTTAGACGCCCGTTCTCCAGAAATCCCAAATCCCCTGTATTAAACCAACCATCCTCAGTGAAGACTTCTTGGTTCAATTCGGGATTTTGATAATAACCAGATGTGACTGTAGAACCTTTAACTTGCAGATAACCAATCGTTTGCTCGTTGACAATTTCCTGATTGTCGTTCACGATGCGAAGGGAAATTCCCGGAATAGGGAAGCCTAACTCAACAAAGGAAGCATCTTCCGATGTTGAGGAGTCGAACAAATATCTGTTTGAGAAAGTAACACCTGATGAGGTTTCAGCCATACCCCAAGAAGAATGCATGGCATCAGCTGCTAAAGAATGAGGAGAAAGCAGCTGTAGTACTCTGCCTGCTGTTTGAGGAACAATCGGCTCAGCAGTATTGAGAAAAGATTTGATTGAGGATAAATCCCACTGCCCCTGCTCGATTTCCACAACCCGACGCAAGAGCAAAGCAAACGCAAAATTGGGTGCCCAAGTCGTCGTCACTCGATAGCGATCGCACCAATCGAGCCATTTCAGGATATCTTGCAAAACAACAGAAGTCGGAGCATGAATCTGCTGGCATCCTAAAAAGATACATCTGATGACACACCGAATCAAAGGACCAGGATGATCTAAAGGTAGCCAGTTCAAAGAGATGTCTTGACTAGTAAAATTATTCATCATGCACGTACCCGCCACGCTGCTAATGATATTGCTATGCGTCAGCATGACTGCCTTGGGCATACCAGTGCTACCCGAAGTCAGCAATAACAATGCTAAATCATCTGGTTGGGAGAGATGGCAATTTCGATCTGGGTTGTGCGATCGCAAGTTCTCGATTGTCTCAACTTGAAATTCCTGGTATACCTGACTAGACATCACAAGAAGTTGAGGGACGATGCTATTATTTGTCAGTACTATCGGTTTTCCCAAAACCGACCAAGCATGTTGTAGTTTTTTGACGTTACTATCAGATGGATCGCTGTAGTTAGATGCTATTGTTATCGGTACTGGGACAAAGCCTCCTAAAGTACAGCCCCAGAAAGCCGTCAAGAAGTCTTGATATGAATCTAACTGGAAAATGACTTTATCTTGAGCTACAAGCCCGAGTTTTCTTAAACCTGCTAGGAGCCTTTGTGCTTCTTCAAGCAAAGCCGGATAAGATTGATGAGTTTCGGAACCGTCAGAGTGGATGTAAATAATCCCTTGCAATCCTTGGGTTGCAGATCTCTGAAGCACTTGTGCAAGATTTTTTGGATCATCTGTGGCTAATTTCAGCGGTTCACCATGACTGATAGCAATTGCGTCTGACGAATGAGTGCGAGGAGGAACAATTTTGGTGGAATGAAGCGTGCTGCCATGAGCAATCTGGTTTGGAAGCACATCTTGAAGATGCAGTGGTGGGATTTTTTCTGTATACTCTTGAACTATTACAGCTACCTGTTCGACTTCTGGCTGCACGCATAGCTGTTCTTCCCATCGGTGTACTAAGTCTGAGTCGATGACTTCCAGTTCTAATAAAGCTTGTTCGTCTACCTGCCCTTCCTTGGTGAGGGGTATAGTCGATACCAAAACACAGGCACTCGGAATTTTAGGCGCAATTAGCACTGCTGAAAAATGAGATTGTAGCTGATCCAATGACAATGCCCCGGATGTGACTACATAGGCAACTAGTTCTTGTCTAGAATTTTCTCCTTCCCGAACCAGTATCACACAATCTTTAATCAACGGATGGTTTAGCAGAGCTGCTGCCAAAATTTGTCGATCTGCAATTTGGAAAAGAGATATCATACTAACTTTGAGTTTAAGCAGATTAAATTTTGCTCTCAGTATGTTCACTGTATCTTAAGGGCAAGTTCGCACATTGTTCAAATTAGAGCAATTCATTGAATCTTTACTCGATCAATAAATTTGGTAGCATAAAGATAAAGCTGATATTAATACTAA
>JAQYWO010000385.1 GCA_029379215.1 Rhizonema sp. PD37 | reverse complement strand
AATGAACGATTCTTCCCGGCTCTAATTTCCTCTGCTGCTTCGGTAAAGATTTCGCGATCGCAAAAGGCTTCAATCTGCACCAGCAAGGTTGTAAGATACTCTGGTTCGGGAGGAATTTTAGTTAAACCCTTCTCTGAAGCTTTTTTTAAGATGCTGTTGAGAAGTTGTTGTACTGTCGAAGTTCGTACTTTACTTAAAAGTTCTCCTGGATTCAATATACGTCTAGTTTGATCCCAAGAAGTCATACCCAACTTGGGAGTAATGTCCTTAAGAGACAGTTGATCATAGTAATATAGTTGTAACCCAGAAATAAATTGAGGTGCAAAAGGAGCGTAGTTTTTGCTTTTCTCTAATTTGGTGATTAGGGCGCAGATTTCTTCTTTAATTGCACTATCCAAAGCCAGTTTCAGTTGCTCGTGAAACAAATCAACAAATTCTTGCTCCTCAAGATCTACTGCCTGAAGGGAATCAGTCGGTAAATCAGGTCTAGGTGTATAATTTCCTGTGTCCTGGTCTTTTATTTCTAAAGATTCTCTAGAACTCCAAATATCATAATGCCTTAATTGCGTTGCTACAAGTTTGATTTCTCTCATCAACTCAGTAGTAGAGTGGATGATGATATCTAAGTCTTGCAATTTATACAGCATTTCCTGTAATTGAAGTTTAGATGGATCTGGACATATTCTGGCTCCCCTTTGATTTTCTTGAAGTCTGTCTCGACGGTATACGGCATGAAAGATTTCTAGGAGATGGCGCTCGCGTGTTGATAAACGTTCTAAATGTTTTGGTCTGGCTCGATTTAATAGCGCCCAGTCACTCAGATGCTTAAACCCAAATTCCTTTAAAAAATCTTTAAGTTCTGGGTTTTGCTTAGTTTGCAAGTATACCCAATTGTCCAAACTCATCTGACGTTGGGAGTCTTGCTTAAACGTTTGCAAAATTCTTATAGAAAAGAATTTGTAAGTTGGTGTGTGAGTTTCGTTATTGTTATTTAGGACAAATTGAGTTTTGTGATCGCTCCCTAGGACAATCAGAGTCTCGCCATCATCATTCAAAACAAATGGAAGTAATTCCTGGTAATCAAAGTGCTTTTCACTACCAAAGAGATAATCTATTTTTTTGCAAGCTTTCAGGATAGATTCTGAAATGTAGCACCTTAGACAAAGCCCTGCAAGTGCAGCTGTAGTATCAGTAGTAGTGGCATGAAAGTATGATAGCAAAGCAGTTTGCGTGTCTTCTAACTGAGAATCCGCAACATGTTTTTGAAAAAATTCTCGTGCCGTTGTTACCAAACTGTATTTGTATCCTACTCCTGTACTAGCTAAGCTAATTTGCCAAATATTCCAGTATTTTGAACTAGAACTATTAGACGACAGATTGACTTCTTTAGGACTACCAGACAACAGCTTGACTTCTTTAACAGAAATGCCTAGTTTCTCAGTTGTCTCCTCTGATTTCAGAGAAGTAGCAAGTCTTTTAAGACCTTCGGGGTCACCACTTAAAGTTATTTTTATACTACCTGATTCAATCTTATCAATTTTTAGACTCGCATCATTTGACATTTCTTTCAAATCAGCGTACAACTTAGATATAAATTTAGCATTTAAGTCTTGGAAAGTGCCAGTAATTGTAATAATAATTTTCTGTTCTGCATCTTCTTTTTGTAGGTTATTAATATTTTTCAGTTCTCTAACTTTCCGCTTTTTATGTAAGATAGGAATCGTCTCTTCGGAAATTCCTGATAACTTAAGTTCAATTTTACCAAAGTTAAAAGCGTCATCAACGGTCTTACCAGCTCCTATAGCCTTATAAAAGCCTACAGCAAATATAATAGCTGCCTGATCTTGAATTGCCTGCTCCATACCGATGACATACGGAATGTACCGAGCAATAGCTTTAGCTTGCTTTGCTGAGTAGCAAGCATTTAAAACTACACAATTAATATCTTTATTCAATAATTCAAAAAGTTCAGCTAAGGCATCGGGTTTTATTGGATTAAGATTTCCTGACATATCCTCAAAACAAAGCTCACCTGTGTTTGTACTATGTCCGGCAAAGTGTATAATATGTGGCTCGACATCAAAGATAAATTGGCTAATATCATGTGGACGCACACACTCCCGCGACTGAAAATCGAATCTATTTCGCTCTCTAGACAACTGTAATTTTTCGCGGATGTCTCTTATTTCTTGCCCCAAGCGTAACCTAGAAGCTTCAGTAGGATCGGCTGATAAGAAGAGAATTTTGATTGTACTTCGCTCCCCATTATTGCTCATTCCACCAACTTTTCATTACAAAATTTAATATACCTTTACAGTCAACTTACTTTTGAGGTATTCCCTGATTATACTTTTGTAACAAAACAATTGTGTTCCGGCGATCGCTTGCTTGTTAAAGGAGATAAATGCGATCACAAACGCATGCCCACAAACCGATGACGAGCGTAACGCTCATCAGCGGGTTGGATTTTGCATGGGAACTATCACGCTTTATTCTCAAGAGACAGGGCGTCATCTAACCCACCTTCCGCCCAAAGATAACCCTGAGTTACGGGATAAAGAAGGGTGTTGGGGTATTGTAAGTCAGGTGCAAGATCTGAGCATATTTATCTGGAATCGTATCATATCCATTTGTAGCTTTGTTATGGATACTATTTCTAGACACCTTCAGTTAATTCAAAGCTATGCACGTTAGTATTGCAAACGACATAAAACGACGGTTTCACGCAGCCTGTGCTATGCGTGGGTTGAAAATGAGTCAAGTGGTGGTGGAGCTAATTGAGCAGTGGTTGAGAAGCAACGATGTTTCTACATCTGGTGTTAAAGAAGGTGAATTTGTGAAAACAGGTAAAGTAACTAAGTCGTCATGAAGTTTGGAGCACCAGCCACAACAATTTCTAACTTCTTAGACTCTATTGTGGGACCTCATGCTAATCTAGATATTTCCGAAGAATTGTTTGATTCTTTCCAAAGAACGCTAAGATAGAGCGGAATTGAATCCAATGACAAATTATAGTAATCCTAAATCATTCGTGAAAAACAAGATCTCCGACTTATATAAGAAGTCAGGGATGTGTGTCTTCAATTTTCACAAATCAAATAGGATTATTATAGAACAGCGTAGCTTTATGGAGAAACAGTATGAGTAACAACAGGTAGTAACTGTTATTGTTTATGGTTATATATTAACATTTAACTTTATTGACAATAATATGCTATCAGGTCAGCAACGTAAAAAACTCAGAGATGCTTTAATGGATGCTTTTCCTGATAAATCTTCATTAGAGCAATTGTTAGATTTTGAGCTAGATAAAAACTTAAATGAAATTACTAGAGATAGCAATTTAGGAGTCATTGTTTTTGAGTTAATAAAAAGAGCAGAATCAGAGGGATGGTTAATTAAGCTAGTTCGTGCTGCACGGGATGAAAGATCTGGGAACTTACGCCTACAAGCTATTGCTCAAGAAGTATTGTCAAATGAGGCTACAACTTCTCCTTTTATTAACAAAGATATTCAACAGGAACCTTTCTCTCCTTCGTCAAAAATTTCCACAAAATCAAGTACTCAGCAGCAGAAAACACTCGTTTTGGCTGCAAATCCGACTGGTTATACTAAGTTGCGTGTAGATGAGGAGTTACGTGAAATTAAGGAGGGATTAAGAAGAGCCAAAGTACGGGAGCAATTCTTAATAGAGTCGGCTGAAGCAGTGCGATACAGGGATATTCACCGTGCTGTCATAGATTTTGAGCCGTACATTATCCATTTTTCTGGACATGGCTCACACGAAGATGGTTTAGTATTTGAAGATGCAACAGGACAAGCAAAGTTAGTAGACGCTCAAGCACTGGCAGGATTATTTGAGTTATTTGCCGACAATGTTAAATGTGTAGTCCTAAATGCTTGCTATTCAGAGATTCAAGCTAGAGCGATCGCACAACATATTGATTATGTCATCGGGATGAGTCAAGAAATTGGCGATCGAGCAGCAATAGAATTTGCAGTTGGGTTTTATGATGCTTTGGGAGCAGGAAAAACTATTGAATTTGCATATAAATTAGGTTGTCGCTTAATTCGTATAGCAGGCATAGCAGAAGAACTGACGCCTAAACTATTCTTTAAAAAGCAGTTGAATGAAGATTTATCCAATTCTGATAAACAAGATTTTGCTGAAAGAGCAACAGTTAAAAATGCACGCTCTAATAATGTTACCATCCAGAAGCAATTACAGGTTTTTCAGTTTGAGGTGATCACAGTAAATGCTCAAGGAAAAGAAATTGAGCGAGTAAAACGCGATGCTCAATACTTCACAGAAAACCTGGGCCACAATGTCACCCTAGAAATGATTGCCATTCCTGGCGGAAAATTCCTCATGGGTTCACCGTCAACTGAAGCGCAACGTTTCGATGACGAAAGCCCCCAACATGAAGTAACAGTTGCTCCCTTATTCATGGGTAAGTACCCCGTCACTCAGGCGCAATGGCGGGCTGTAACTGCTCTCCCACAAGTAAATCGGACACTTGAACCCGAGCCATCATACTTTAAAGGTGATAATTTACCAGTAGAGAGAATTTCCTGGTATGAAGCGGTAGAGTTTTGTGATAGGCTATTAAAATTTACGAAACAACACTATCGACTTCCTAACGAAGCAGAGTGGGAGTATGCTTGCCGTGCAGGCACGACAACCCCTTTCCACTTCGGCGAAACAATTACTTCAGAGTTAGCCAATTACAACGGCAAGTCTACATATGCTTTCGGACCCAAAGGGGAGTATATTGAGCATACAACACCAGTAGGCAACTTTAATGTTGCGAACAGATTTGGCTTATGCGATATGCACGGGAATGTCTGGGAATGGTGCGCTGACATTTTGCAGAATTATGAAGGCTATTATACAGAAGATAGTGATTTGATTGACAATGATAATTGTATTGAACGGATGTTACGTGGCGGTTCTTGGAACAACAATTCTAGATATTGCCGTTCTGCTTGTTGCGACCTCGTCGTTCCGAACCTTAAATACAACGGTAGCGGATTTCGGGTCGTTGTTTCCGCCGCCACAGATTAATAATAAAAATGAACCGTCAGGAAAACTTGGCATTTACGAATGAGTAAAATAAGGCTGATATACTCAAGATGAACGCTGGCGGTAAACAAGTATTCAACAAGGTTAAACAAATGGGAAATTTGGGTTGATGGCAACCCGTTTATGCAGTGAGTGATGGATTTGGTGCCTATAAATAGTACAAGTTGTGCTGCGACTCCATGAACATAACTGACTGCTACTGTTTAAAAAAAGACTATGAGCTAACTTTAAACCTGGGAAGTTTTTATCTACCGAAGCGATGATTCGCATTATAGTCAGGCATTTAGCATAAAATCTGACTTATAATAACTTTATTAAACATCCCTTTATTAAAGAAACCGCAAAGTACACAAAGGAAAAGATAAGTTACTGAGTAGCGGCAAAGGAGTAATTATAAAATCATGCTCAAAAAAGTAGCTATTATCGGTGCTGGACTTGGTGGTTTAGCAACAGCGATCGCACTTCATAAACAAGGCATCAACGCCCAAGTCTACGAAAAAGCAGGTTTTTTACGCTCAGTTGGTGCTGGACTAAGTATTCTACCAAACGGCTTGAATAGTCTCGAAGCAATTGCTCCTGGTATCGCCGAATCACTCAAAAACGCAGGTAGCAAAACTCAGATGCTAACCTTGAAAAAAAGCACTGGCGAGATGATTGCCCAAAAATCTGTCACCTTCATGGAGAAATACGGGCAGCCAATGTTGCTGATTAGGTGGTCGCGTCTACAAGAGATTCTTGCTGCTGCACTACTAGAAGAAACTATCCATCTCGATCATCGGTGCATTGGCTTTGAGCAAAATGACAAAGGTGTTGAAGTTTACTTTGATGGCAAAAATACAGTACAAGCAGATTTATTAATTGGTGCTGATGGTTTAAACTCAGCAGTCAGACAGACACTGATTGGTGATGGAGATCCTCGCTATGCTGGTCGCATGTCTTGGCGGGCTGTTCTCAAATTCAGCCATTCCATGCTACCTCCTAACGAAGTCATGTCAATGACAGCACCGGATAGTAGTAGAAATTTCAGTTTTTTTGATTTGGGTAGCGGATACATGTTTTGGGCTGCTACGTCGCTATGGCAGGACGAATCTATGATCCATACTGGCGATGCTATGTCTCGCGTCCAAGAAAAATTCTTGAATTGGGCACAACCAGTGCCAGCAATTCTCAAAGTTACCAATCCTGAGGATATTGTAGAACGACCGATATGCGACAGACCGCCATTGCCAAACTGGAGCCAAGGCAGAGTAACGCTGTTGGGTGATGCGGCCCATCCAATGGTGCCATTACTAGGACAGGGAGCAAATACAGCCTTTGAAGATGCTTGGGAACTTTCTCAGCACCTTCGCCATGCTCCCTGTATTGAAACAGCCCTTGCTAACTACGAAAACAGTCGTAAGCCCCGTACACAAATCATTCAAATCCGCAACGCAGTACAGGCAAACCGCTTTTATCAATCTGATGGTGAGACATATCTCCGTGACATGCTTAAGCAAGCGCAAGTAAGTGAGCGTGAGTTTGAAGAATGGCTTTACAGCTACAAGCCATCTGTGGCAGCTTATACGTGAAGTTGGATTGTAAATTTTAAGTTACAAACACATCATATTAATTGAATTTCTTTTAATATCATGTTCGCCTGAATATTTATCATCAACGTAGAACCTCACCACAGTAAAGCTGTGCTTTCCGTCCCCTCTCCGCTTGCGGGGAGGGGATAAAGGGGTGGGGTTTTAAGTCCTGAAAAAATGGGCGAATCGGGACTAATAAACGCTATATACATTATTCTTATTGAAATCCCGATAACGCCACAACTCAGTAGAAATCGCAGACTTAACGCTCATCAAAACTGTAGAGAAAGTGTTCCCACAACACTAAAAGGTGCGCCAGGAGTCACACCTAAGCGATTGCTGTTTGGTGAGCCAAGATAATATTCTGTGTTGAACAGATTTTGGAAATTCAGTTGTGCTCGCCAGTTCTTGCGTCGGTAGAAAATTGAAGTGTCGAAGCGAACATAGCTAGGAATCTCATAGGAATTATCAGAGTCGCCTGCGCGCTCGCCCACGTAATAAACGCCTAGACCAAATCCCAAGCCTTTCAAATTTCCTGTCTGAAGCTGATAAGTTGTCCATAAGCTGGCAGAATTACGGGGCGCATTGGCAAACCGATTTCCTATAGGGGTGACATTGTCACGACGAGTAACGCCACAAAGACACTTGTCAGCAACAAACTCGGAACAAGCTGTTTGAATTTCATTGTTGTCCTCTGACTTTTGGAGGGCTACTGTGCTGTTGAGATCTGTATAGTATAAGTAATTATTGAAATTGATTTGCATCAAGAATGTAAGAAGGTCGAAACTAATACAAATAAAAATTTACAAATTAGCAGCGGAGTTTTCTACAAATTATTGCATCTGCCGATCACTATAGAACTTACGCAAAAATTACCAAAAAGCTTAATTTATTGAACCGCCCTCCGGGTGACGCTCCTCCGTCGCTAACGCTGCGC
>JAQYWO010000384.1 GCA_029379215.1 Rhizonema sp. PD37 | reverse complement strand
AATTTCCATTGTCCCTTAACTAATTAGCTAAGGAAATATTTAACCAATTTTGTAAGTACGACCGCAATTGTTCGGAAAACTGGGACCGTAACTTGAACTTGTCTGTATGGATTGCTTTGCGTTCTGGATCGAGTATCCAACCATAATCGCTGCTTAAGCGTAGTTTGTCCTGCCAGTCGGAAACTGACACCAAAACTTCAGGTGCTGGACTGTTGTCTATGCCTTGGACACGAAATACATAATTAAACGTATTTTGTTTGGCCGAAGCAACAGTAGAGGGTTGACCGCATTCTACTAGCAGTCGTGAACGCACTTGTTCGACTAAACCTGGTTTTTCGACATCTTCCATCGTCCGAACAGCTAAGGTAAGAGCAAAGTAAAAGTCTTCAACAGGAATAAATTCTAATTCCATAGGTATAGTAAAAAAATCTTTTTAAGCATACCAACTAAGCATTACTCCTACCGTTAATTTAAATCTAGGCAGAGTTGGGTAAACGTAGAGAATCGACGTTGACTCCGCTTCCCTAAAGCACTTTGGACATTACTAACGCTGTTGGAAGAGAAACTGTAGGGGCTTTGAAAACAAGAGTATAATGTCTAAGTTGAGAAAATTCTCAAGTTATTAACGTGGATTGGTCGTTTCCGGATAAAAGCCTCGCCTAAAATCGTCAAAAAATGACCAAGTACAAAATACCGACCTTCGTAAGCTCCTCTATCTGTGGTATTGAAAGTATAAAAAATTACGTTTTCCTTCTGCCCTCTGCCTTGTAAGAGAGAACTGATAAAATAAAGCTTGGGCTTAATCTAACTCAACACTTCTGGTATAAGGAGGTGTATGAATGAACTAACGGGCATCATTATTGGCAGACAATAGGAACTATCAATGTGCAAACAGTTGACTTCACAACGCTCATTGCTGCTTGTAGCGAAATACGCACAGGCTGGCTACCAGCGCGGTTAGAGCAGGTTTATCAACGCGATCGCCATACCATTTCCATAGCACTACGTACCTTAAAA
Source organism: Rhizonema sp. PD37 (assembly GCA_029379215.1). Lineage (GTDB taxonomy): Bacteria > Cyanobacteriota > Cyanobacteriia > Cyanobacteriales > Nostocaceae > Rhizonema. Next base: position 6,580 of record JAQYWO010000384.1, on the reverse strand, counting down.
AAGCGGGATTGGCTGGAAATTTCTTGGCATCCTCAAGCAGCTCACATTTGTATTGGCGATCCACCACCAAGAACACCAGACACTTTCACCTTTAGCCAACAATTGCTACATCAGTTAGGGAGTTTGGCATTGGTGGGAATTGAGGCGATCGCACCTTGGGAACGTGCTGTTGATTTGCAATTTGCCCGTCGTCCGGGAGAAAGCGCACTGTATCACCTGTACGTCGAAATCATGGGTAAATACAGCAATGTGATTCTTACTGATGCGGATAATATAATTATTACAGTAGCTCACCAAGTCAACCAACTTCAATCCAGCGTTCGTCCGATTCTGACAGGACAACCTTATGAAAAACCACCCAGTCTCACTGGTGTCGTTCCAAGTATTGGCGAATCACCAGAACGGTGGGTTGAAAGAGTTAGCTTAGTACCGGGAGCTTTTAAGCGTCAGTTACTAAAAAGTTATCGCGGTGTTTCTCCGTCACTGGTACAGTCGCTGCTATTGGCGGCAAATCTAGATCCAGAAATCACAACCGATGCCCTCAACCCAGATGACTGGCGCATTTTGTTTCATTACTGGCAAAAATGGCTACAAGCTTTAGAAGAATGTAAATTTGAGCCTGCTTGGATAACGGAAGGCTACACCGTACTGAATTGGAGTAATCTGAAACCAGCTAAAAATATCCAAGAGTTACTCAACCGCTACTATACTGATAAGCTCAATCAACAAACGTTTTCTCAACTACGGCATCAGCTTAGTCAGAAGCTGAATAATTTTTTAGAGAAATTGCGAACTAAGGCGACGACTTTTGATCAACGCTTGCAGCAGTCAGATCGAGCAGATGAGTATCGACAAAAGGCTGATTTGTTGATGGCGTACCTGCAAGATTGGCTACCAGGAATGAAGGAAATGACTATTCCTGACTTTGAGACTGGCTTGCCTGTGGCGATCGCTTTAGAACCTGATAAAAATGCTGTGCAAAATGCTCAACGTCTTTATAAACAGCACCAGAAACTTAAACGTGCTCGCACTGCTGTAGAACCCCTACTTGCAGAAGTTAAGGCGGAAATTGAGTATTTAGAGCAAGTGGAGGCGGCGATCGCCCAAATCGACAACTATCACTCAACAGAGGATTTACAAGCTTTAGAAGAGATACGTGAGGAACTTGTTCAACAGAAGTACTTAGAAGATCCAGAATATAAGAGCCGTAGTTCAACTGAAGCAGTGACTACCAACTTTTACCGCTACCGCACTCACAGTGGTTTTGAAGTTCTCATCGGTCGTAACAACCGTCAGAACGACCAACTGACATTTCGTGTTGCTGGGGATTACGACTTATGGTTCCACGCTCAAGAAATTCCCGGAAGTCATGTGTTACTGCGACGAGAACCAGGTACCGTGCCTGAAGACGTTGATTTACAATACACTGCTAATTTAGCAGCATACTACAGTCGCGGTCGTCAGAGCGAGCAAGTTCCAGTCGTTTACACTGAGCTAAAGCACGTTTACAAACCCAAGGGAGCTAAACCGGGAATTGCGATTTACAAGCAGGAACGTGTCATCTGGGGACAACCGCAATTAGTCGCTCAGGAGATAGAAATCAGCACTCAGGAGATAAAAGTAAAAAGTTAGGAGGCAAAGGAGCCAGCATTCAGGAGTTATTATTCTCTCGTCCCCTTACTCGTCGGATCGCTCCGCCCATTATCTCCTCCTATCTTGCAGTTATTCTTCAAGATAGAGGTGACTTTTCCCAGAGAAAATCTTTTTTTTGTAAAATTTGTATAAAGATCTGTGTTGGCTGTTACAATATTGTTAAGAAAGATTGCCCGTTGCGTTTTGGGAACTCGTGACTTGGGTTGAACTTTATTGAGAAGACAACGCGAAGACAAATTTTCAAGACCAGCTTATAGTAGGCTGGTCTTTTTTTACTTTTTTCACGAAAAAATCTGTTCGGTTTGGTAAAAAAGTCGGTGGTCAGGAGCTAATCCTCTCGGTTAGCTTTTGGGCAAAAGCCCGTAGAGACAGATCTTCCCACCGTCTTCGTACAAGTTGAACGGCGATGAGTAATCCTGCTATCGTTTGACCAACTGCTATAATTACCATTTGATTTCCTGTGTTGATAAACAACTTAGCGAGCAGCTTTTTTTCATACCATATTCTATCTTAATATCTTTCTGCTGCTGGATGACTAATTCTCGCTTTTGTGCTAGCAAATTTCAGTATAGGTAGAGCAGAAAAGAAGAAAAGAACAACGAGCCGCTAATTTTTGCTGCATGTATGTCTAATGCTTGAGAAGAAGAAATATCCCCACAATTGCAAAAGCACTGGCAGCAGTTCTTTGTAATAGTTTTGGCTGGATGAACTTTTTTACTTGACTTCCAACGATGACTCCAATTGCTGTTACCAACCATAGTGCCAGAGTTGATGATGTGAAAATGATCATAGGTGCATGGTATTTGGCTTGTAAAGTAGCCGTCGCAAGCTGAGTCAGATCTCCCCATTCCGCAATAAAAACTGTCATGAATGCAGATGTAACAGACTTGTAAAAACGACTAGCTTTATCTTTGGGATCGCATTCGACTTCTTCAGCAATAGAAGGTTCTTCTTTGCGCCACATCATCACGGCAAAAACTAAAAAGAGAATGCCCGCAGCCACGTGAACAATTTGTGGCGGTAATAGGCTAAGTAAACTACCAAAAGCCACAGCCACAAAACTTTGAATCATAAATGCGCCAGCTGCACCCAAAAAGACTGCAAACGGATGATGACAGGTTGCTAAAAATAAAGCGGCAAAGGCGGTTTTATCTGGCAGTTCAGCTACAAAAATTAGTGCAAAAGTGGAGAGGAAGAGATTTGATTCCATTGGTCTATTGCGCCTCAAGCTACTCAAGATTTACTGCTACTTATCTGAGTAAACTTGATGAGCGCATAAACACTTCACCAAGTTCACATCAGACGTGAACTTAGTGAAAGTCTCGCTCCCAAGTGTTAAAAAACTTGTCACCTGAACCAGGCTATGATAGCCAGCATGTTGACTCAGATGGACTGGCACGCATTTAATGCCAGTAGCTACTCCCTTTCATACATAATTATTATAAACCCTTTTGAAATTTTGTAAAGCCGTTAAACTTTTGTTTATATAAGCATGAATCCGCAGGTGAATTACTATCATATTTATCTCAAATTCTTATCATAGTTTTTTCATATTTGTTGGCGATTATTTTTTAGATAAACTTGGAGGCTTACTGTTAAATGGCGATCGCTAATACCAAATTGCCATTCGTCTTGTTTGGAATCAAGCTTGCCACTGGACTGGCTGTCAAGCAAATAATCTGCTTAAAAACAACTTGGTATAACGCTACTTGCTGCTGTTTAACTTAGATAACAGCATTTGCTTGGGTTAGTAGCTAAGTATTCATGCAAAATTATTTATATATCTCTTGAACCTGGAATCACAGTTTCACAAGTATTTACAGCGACGTGAATATAAAATTAATTTTGTACAGGTACTTATAGAACCGCTTACATTAAATTTGATTAACAAAAAAATCATTTGAGATAATAGCGGTTTCCATCTATTTGAACTAAACGCAAATTGGGGCATATGCCCCAAAAACGTGGTCGATTTACATCAACACTGCTGTAACTTGTACAATTGCGTTTACTTAAGCTTGTTGTTATAAGTATCTACTGCTGTATTTAAACTTTGTAACGCGGCAATTGACTTGTCTTTATCTGGGCTGGGAGGAATTGCCAAGGTGGTTTGCACATCACTAAGCTTCTCCTCTAGGCTTCTGTAACCGTCTTTTGATTGAGCCTTAATCTTGTCTTCTACTTGTCCCCAGGTATCGCTGGCGTTAGCCCATTCCTTTTTGGCTTCTGCTAAGTTCCCCTTTTTAGCAATTTCCAGTGTGCTAGTTACAACATTTTTGAACTTAGCAAGTCCTGGCTTAATGCTCTCGGAACTTGATGCAGTGGGACTCGCAGGGACAGAGGCAGTAGTAACATTACCTACCAGTGGTTTGGTAATCTCTTCAATTTTTTTTACCTTGGCGGCAACTTGATCACCAGTTGCGACTGGTTTCGCTGGTGGCAGAGGGGAGGGCCAGACTTTGCGGAGATCCGTGAAACTCGTCTTGAGTTGATCTTCTACCTTGGCGTTATCTTTTTGTAGTTGCGGTGCAATATCTTGGGAAAGCATGTAGGCATAAGTCACAAACCCGCGAGAGTCTTGATAGTCAATTTCTTCGATTTTGTTACCACTGATTGCTCCTCCATATTCAGCACTGGCTGAGTCGAGCAGTCCGTTATTCACTTGAGCGATAAATGCTGGTGATTTACGTTCTGTTTCTGGTATGGCAGAGATCGCCTTATCCACAGCAGCCATTCCCGCATTAAATTTGGGTATCACTTGGGGATCTTGTGGCTTGTTCTTAACGAAATCCTTAACTTCATCAAGGGTAGATTTGAAGTCAGTCACGCCTCTTTGTGGGAATTGATCTGCGACTGTGACATAAAGCTCTTCAATCGGATGTCCAACATGAGGTAAAGCTTCTGCGGGTCGCTTCAGATCTAGCAGTTCCTTGGCGACTAGCAAATGACCTTTCATCAGTCCCATTTTCACTAAATAATCAACGTCTTTAGCGGCTCCAGTGAGACTATAATCCAGGGTTAATGAACCTTTTACTTGGTTATATTGGTCCTGTGTTAAAACTTGTTTACTTACGAGTTCGTCTGTACTTTTATAGGGACGTTTCTCGTTAATTTTGTCATAGAGTCCATCAATTTTCAGTTTTTCATTAATTGGATCAAGTTCTGGTTCTAAAGATGTATTGACATTAAATTTCTTTTCACCACTTGTTTGGCTGTTTGTGCTGACTTCTGTGGCGCTCGGAGAAGCTTGTGGCTGGCTTGCTGAATTGTTTGTCGAAAGATTACTACAAGCTACAAAAACCATGAAGCTTATAATTGTAATCACGTAGTACAAAGGACGGATTTTCAACATTGTGTTTCCAAAGAAAAGTTTGCTATTTAAAATGTATTCTAAAGAATCAGTAACTGTGTCAATTGGCGATTTTTTTCGTGAAGACCGCTATTCTTTATTTGTTTTTACAAAAGACAAATGTTTAATGACAACCCTCATGAAACAATCTGTAATCTATCTACGCTAGGGAAGAAAAGATTTTTTCAAGATGGGATTTTCATCTGTTTTTAACTTTCTGTTTATTTATACCACCTTATACTAAGTAAGCAAAAAAACATAAATATGTAAAAACATATTGAGATGCGGTTAACCTTACTGAGCGACATAACACCAACTTACTTAAGTGTTGCTAACAACTTGAAATTGACCCATACATCCAGACTCGGCGATAGCATCTTGATGAGGATGAAACATATACATACCCGGAGTTCGATATGAGAATTCCAAAATGTGCCGTTCTGCCGTACCCATCGTAATCACGTCTGTTTCCCAACCAGGAGTTAAGGTACGACCTGTAGGATAAACGCTAAACATATTGGCATGGATGTGATAGGTCAAAACTGGGTCAAGTTCAACCATGTTCATCACATACAGGCGAATAAGTTGGTTTTGCTGAATGGGTATTGGATGGTCCATGTAGAAATCTGGTATACCGTTAAAAGCATATAATTCATTCCGACCATCCTCGTTTGTGTCATAACCACCCATCTCTAAAACCATCTCGTCAGCAGGCGGACGACCTTGTGGTGGATCGATGATAAACATTCCATATAACCCCTTACCAACATGACGGATTACTGGTGAAATGTGACAGTGATAGAGATGTACTCCAAAAGGTTCAGCATCAAATTCATAAATAAAACTGCTTTTGTGACGAACGGGGCGAACTCCATCCATCTCGGCCGCGTGAATACCATGAAAATGCAGTGAGTGAGAATGTCCGGCAATGTTGTTGAAAATAACTCGGACGCGATCGCCTGCTTTTGCCCTTATAGTTGGTCCCGGAACATGACCGTTAATGTTCCAAGAGGCAAAAGAAACTGCTGCATTGAGTTTTATTTCTGAGGTTCTCGCTTCAAAGTTAAACTCTCGCACTGTGCGTCCATTTTCTTTTTTGACCGTACCATAGTCAAAATTTCTCAAGAACATTAGGGGGTTGAAACCATTCAGTTCATCAGGTGGTATTTTTGGCAGTGGTGGCACTCTTACAACTGATTTCTGCTGGTGCTGCCAAACACTTAACCCTGCTATGGTTGCAGTCGTTAGCCCTACTCCACCTAACCCTACTTTGAGAAACTGGCGACGATTGAGAATTTTTGGTTTTTTCAAAAATAAACTTTTACTTGACATGATTTCTTCAGAGAAGGGAGGCTTGAGGACTAAAAGAGGGTATCCATAAGTATTTCATCATAATTGCGACTTTTTCGCAACTCAATTTACCTTTCAGTATAATTACTTTTTGACGAAGATACTGAAAAAATCTTTTTATTTTCGTGTTAGCTTTATAGTGGTTTATCACTCATTCTATCTATTGCCATATCCTTAAAGTCTTTATATTACTAAACTTTCATGGACATTTTTAAATACTGTGAACAA
>JAQYWO010000383.1 GCA_029379215.1 Rhizonema sp. PD37 | reverse complement strand
TTTTGTACTCTTTATTTGTTTTTTACGGGTTTATTCGGTAGGTGCAAGATCTGAGTATAGACGAAGTATTGGGTATATCTGCATTAAGTAAAAAATTACCATTTATTTTCTCCGATGTCGCCCCCGTACCTAATGGGTCTGCGCCAGTTAGCGTTCCATTATAATTAAAGTCAAACAGCGCAGCAGCAGCAGGAGCCATGCCCATTGTACCCAATAACAAAAATGCTGTAGCGCTGATAGTAACACCACGCAAGAATTCTTTGCCATCTGTCAATTTATACATTTTTTAGCAAAATTACTTAATTTACATGGTTAAATATTACCGTATCTAGGTACTCAAAAATTGCATCGGTTTCGGAAATTTTTTTTGCGGTTGAACTTTCGCTACTCGTCTCAAGTTATAGCCTAATACACAATGCGATAAACCTTGACAGGTGCAGCATCATCATCAGAATTGCTCGGAATCACAACGTCATGATGGGGCAAAAAACTCGAACACTAGGCTGACGCGACTACACCAATTTGCACCGACTTGTGAGGTCCTAACAATCCTTATATAGTATTGGTAAGTTTACTCTGACCTTAACGTGGAGGCACTAATGACTGAACTACATAACGCTGGTAGTAATGGCATTGAAGTTTGGCCAAGTTTGCCATTTGACAAGTGGAAGGACACATATGCAACACTTCATATGTGGACTCAAATTATAGGCAAAATTCGCCTTGTGCAGAGTCCAATGCAGAATCACTGGTGGCAGGTGCCTTTATACGTGACAGTTCGTGGGCTGACAACATCGGTTATTCCATATGGTTCTATCACTTTTGAGATTAGCTTCGACTTTATTGACCACAAACTTATCATCAACACCAGTGACGGAACGACTAAAACACTCGATCTAGTGTCACGCTCTGTAGCTGACTTTTACCAGGAGACAATGGCTGCTTTGCGATCGCTTGGTATAGAAATTACCATCTGGACGACACCAGTTGAAGTGGCAGATCCAATGTCCTTTGAGGAGAATAGCAAACATACAACCTACGATCCAGAACATGCACAACGGCTCTGGCGTGTTTTAATGCAGGCAAGCCGTGTACTGACAGAATTTCGCTCCCAATTTATTGGTAAGGTGAGCCCAGTCCATTTCTTCTGGGGCAGCTTTGATCTAGCTGTTACCCGTTTCTCTGGTCGTTTGGCACCCGAACACCCTGGTGGAGTCCCGAATATGGCAGATTGGGTGACACGAGAGGCATACTCACATGAAGTGAGCAGCTGCGGTTTTTGGCCTGGTGGTGGTGATGGAGAACCTGTTTTCTATGCTTATGCTTATCCCACACCGTCAGGTTTTAATGAGTATCCTATTGAGCCAAATTTTGCTTTTTATCATCAGGAAATGGGAGAATTTATACTGCCTTACGATGCAGTGCGAACCGCACAGTCACCAGATGAAGTACTACTCACTTTTTTTCAAAGCACTTACCTTGCAGCGGCAAACCTTGGCAAGTGGGATCGGACTACGTTAGAGCGCACAAAGAGTGGAGCAGAGCTCATAGATGTATGAGTTTGTCTATTGTGAACAAGAGTGAAAATTAATTATACGTTCGTCAAAACCATTGGTAGGGGCGATCTTCGTAGCGTTAGCGAGTCTTCTCACTCGGGGAGACGCCAAGGGCGAACGAGCGTCACGGTGAGACAGAGAAAGCAGGAGGGTTTCCCTCCGTAAGGGACTGCGTTAGCGCAGCGTTAGCAAGTCCTCGAGCGTCACCCGATCTTCGCAGCGTTAGCGTTAGCGAAGCGTTAGCGACGAAGGAGCGTCGGAACGAGCGTCAGGGCTGTTCGCCCTACGTCCGGAACCGAACATGTATAATAGAAATGTTGCAAAAATTAATTATACGTTTGTTAAAACCATTGGTAGGAGCAAATGTACAGTGTAAAAGTGCAATTATCTTAGCTTCTCACTAATGTCTACCGTGGGTTCCTTCCCCAAGAAGAAAGCCCGTCTCTTTGAGCAGCCGTCGTAGTTCTGCTCCCCGAAATTTCGTGTCCTTCAAGTCATTTTCCCACATATCAGCAAAGAAGTCTTGCATCAGAGCAATAATGCGGCGATATTTGACGATGCTGGTAACATAGAAATCATCTAACTGCATAATCCCATCAGCATGTATCTGTTCGATGTTGTCGAGTAATATAGACCTTAGTTCATAATGTTTTAAGCCTTCTTTTATGCCATATTTTTCCATCATCCTACGTTTATCGTTCTCCGAACATAAATCATACGGTGAGCGAATAAGGTGACTAAGATTTCGCAGGACTTCTCCATAGTCGTAAAATGTGTTTTGCTTAAAAAAAGATTTTTCATCTTTTGTCAACGTAAAACTCTTGTCAAGTACCAAACCAAAATCGGTCAAATATGTTCGCTTGCCGTCGGTAAGGATGTTGCGAAAATGTGCGTCAAAGTGGATGATTCCCTTCGTCCTCAAAAAGCTAATCGTTGTGCGTAAGTCATCCAGGGTTTTCTGAAGTTTGTTAGGGTTTTCTGGCAGCCATGTTTCTAAAGCATGCGGTATGTGTTCTAAAAATAGAACTAATTCATAGTTGGCTTTCGCTCTATCTAATACATAATTCCCGGCGTTTGCACTATTGCCCCAGTACTTCACATAACTTTCTAGACGCGACATATCCACATCCGCACGCCGCCCGGAGAAAGGAATAATCCGATAATGGTACATCAGTGGGAAGGTGGCAATTGTCCCCGACAATACCCAGTTGGTTGTCTTGATATGAGTCACGAGTTCACGAAAGATCCCAAAACCAGTGGAACCGAAGCCGTAATTACAGTAAGTCGGCAGGTTATAGAGGTTTCTAGTGGAGAACAGGTTGTCAAATTCGATGTTCGTAACCGGAACGCGTTTCACAAAAACTTTGGATTCTCCAAGGACGATGGCGTGATTCGTTCCCCAACCTGTGCTCGACTCATTCAACTCACTATTGTCAAACAGAGAATGCAATTGTGCATTATCCAACTGAGCGATTTGTGAACTGAGCTTGAAGTACCTCTTCGTTCTAAGTTCTATATCATCCTTAGCCATTTTCCCTTGTCAAGCCACAGCATACTTATACTGTGTAAATAACACAGAAACGCCGATTTCTGTTTTTCTATGCAATATACCGTTAATCTCAAAGCTTTAAGGTGATTTCGTTGTGTTGGGTGCAGTTGATGATGCGACGGTGCAAGATTTGGATGCGTTCGATTTATTAGACAACTTCTGTCCCCGGTTGAAGTGCAGTGATATCAATTTCTTCGACTGCTGCAAAACCTTCGTGCCGCCGTGGGGGAAAGTTTAACAGCGATTTGTACATGCTGATGATGATTTCTGGAGGCACCTGGCGATCGCGTTGTTGGTTCCACTTCAGACAGATTTCGATAGGTGTTTTTAAATACCAGGCAATCCAGATGAGATTTTTTGCTTTTACCTTCATTAAAAAATCCAATCGGTAAGGGCGTTTGCAGTTGGTTGCGTCGTATATGACACCCTTACCGGATGCGATCGCATTTCCAATCAGAACGATGACTTGGTTTTCAACTTCATTCCAATTGCCTTGAATCTTAGCATCACCATAAAGTGCAGCGCGAATTTCGTCAGTTGAGACAATGACGTAATTACCGAGTTTTGCTAAAGCATGGGCAAAAGTTGATTTACCGCTACCAGGAATACCAATGAGAAAGTGACAGAGATTTAATGCGGACATAGACTTTATTTACAACAAAAACTCTCTTGCAGTAAGTTATAACTGTCAACTGGTTCAAAAGGTTCGTAGTTGAGGACAGTTCGGAGGAGGGTTTCCCTCCGAAAGAATCTGTCCGTGCGCTTTAGCGCTAAACCGCAACCACAAACTGTTATCAAATTTTATCTATGCCGACTTACTTATGGATTATATTTTATGCGCGATCTCCGTGTAAATCGCAGTTGGAGTTTCCAAATGACGAACAAATTAGATAGAGTTTTCTCCAGAAGAGAGAAGCTTCTCAAGAGCAGCAGTGAAGTCCTCGTAAGGAGAAACTCCAACGATGCTTTCTGCTAACTCACCATCTTTGAAAAATAAAACTGCAGGAATGCTCTTAAGACCATATCTTTTAAAAACAGGCTTGTTATTGTCGATGTCCATCTTCACCACCTGGGCACGATCCTTGTATTCTTGTGCAAGTTGATCCATTAATGGACTCACAAGGCGGCAGGGACCACACCAAGTCGCAGTAAAATCAACAACCACAAACTGCTGTTCACTTAAAAGACTATCAAATTCGCTTTCTTGAACGTAAGCAACTGTATCAGTAGACATTATTTGATTCCTCAGTATCAAAATAAGATTTCTCTTCCAAGCTGACTGTATAAACTATACTCCCTTCCGCTGTCAAGTTCATCGGTCAACAGGGCACACGCTTTTCTCATTTTTTATATTTCGGAATTTTGCGAGGTCGGTTTTCCTTTCGCGAAGGAACACACTCGTAGGAAACAGGACTCGCAACTTCTATATAGCTTAACTTTCCATGACGAATATTTAATTCCGCTACGCGGTACTCGTGACAAACCTCATCTGTTAGCAAAAATGTCCTGAAGCCCGAGCGATTAACCTAACTGCTTTGCAATCGGGCATGACCTAGCAAATTATACGTATCCTCTACCGTTACGATCCCTTGCTGCTCCCCATAATGGAGAAGAATCCAATGCTGCTCTCAAATTACTGGAACTAAATCCTCCTTGGGACTTGGCAATTTCTACCGTGTACTCGATTAGACGTTGGTCGAGTCCAAAATCTATCATCACTTGTCTAAAATTTACCAAAGTACCCTTACTAAATGGAGGCTTTTGGCAATCATGGCAACCCTTGTACCAATTGCCACCGTCTATCCATCACCAACGCTTCAATCATCTCATCATCCGAAACCCCTGTGTAATGATAGTTGACGACAGTTGCAACAAAGTATGAATGTTTTCATTATTCCATTCTCATCTTCACGTTTTATATAGTCAAAATTGAGACTATTGCACCACATACAAACAAACGCATTACACGGATTAGGGAATGAACGAACCATGTTAAATCTCTTGTATTATTTGGTTTATAGCTTTGACAATCTGTTCATCAGTAATGTTATAAATACGATTGTCTTCGATTTTTATAAGCATTGTAGAAGTCATTACAAAGCTACAAACAGTAAATACTTGACGTTCATCACGCTTGATTTTTATGCTTATTGGTTTGTATTCTTTTTTCAAATTCAGCTAACGATTGCTCTGGTGTGCTAACAACCACCCTACCTGGTTTTGCTCGTACAATACTAAGATAGTGTTGAAATGCGTCTTCATCTTCAGGATGTTGTTTAACATAATTTCTTAGTTCGACTTCTGTTAATTCTTGGTAGTTAGTGTTACTCATTGTATTATTTCCTCACCGTTACTCAATATCTCTACTTGAATTTCATTACCTACTAAAACAAATATTCTCTGTGTACGAGTATCATATCTTGTTAATTCGATATTCCGTAATAGGTTACTTGCTTGTACACATATACGAAAAAAGGTTTTTAACTGTTCTGTGGTAGGCACTGGTTTAGTTTACCTCTTTAATGATAAACATTTCACCTACATTTACTTGAAAGTAATTGCATATTTTAATAGCGATTTGACAATCAATACGACTAAAAGAATTTTTAACATAACCGCGTATAGCATTTTCTGTAACGCCTATCTCTCTTGATAGTTGAGCTATATTTAATCCTTCAGCATCCATGTATTGTTTTAATTTGCAAAACATTACCTTACTCATATCTAATAAGCTGACATAATGTAGTCTATTAATGTGAAAACTGCTGTATATGACTTACGCATTCATTTGCCAAAAGGCTTAATTTATTGAACCGCAATAGACTTGGGCAGCGCTGTGCGGGGGTTCCCCCCGTTGAGGCGACTGCCCGCGCCTTGGCTGACGCCACGTCTGACGACGAACGCGAAGCGTCTCGAAGAGAAGAAAGCCAAGAATGAGTAGAGTTTGCGATCGGCCTATAAATTTGATCTCAAGGCTTGTAATTGACAAGAAGGATAAAAAGTTATATTTCAAAGGTAAGTGTCAGGGAAAGTTGAATGGCTAAAGATCGCTTTCACTATGCAGTCAGAAATGCTTTAGAGAAAGAAGGGTGGACAATTACCGCTGATCCATATGAAATGAGTGTTGGGGATGTAGACTTTGAAATCGACTTGGCAGCAGAAATGTTAGCTGCCGAACGAGCAGGGGAAAAAATTGCCGTAGAAATCAAGAGTTTCATTGGACGCTCAAATGTCTCTGACTTCCACACTGCCCTTGGACAATTTATCAATTACCAATTCGCACTTGAAGAATTTGAACCGCAACGAAAACTTTATCTTGCAGTACCTGAGTCAATTTATAACTCCTTCTTCCAACGTCGTTTCACAAGGTCAGTTATTGAACGAACCCAAATTCGCTTACTGGTTTACAATGAAAAACAGGAGGTTATCGTCCAATGGCTGTAGAGCAATATCGTCAAATCATCCAACAGCTAATTTTAGAACGGGCACAGAGGCGATTGCCGCAAGAGGAAATCGAGACACAAGCTATTTTAGATACAGAGCGTGATCACTATCTCTTGCTACACACTGGCTGGCGTGATAATCGCCGAACGCATGGATGCAGCCTGCATCTCGATATCAAAGACGGTAAAATCTGGATTCAGCATGATGGAACTGAAGTCGGCATTGCTACACAACTCCTCGAACTTGGTGTGCCTTCATCTGATATCGTATTAGCGTTTCACTCACCTTTCATGCGTCAATTTACTGAGTTCGCTACTCATTGATCTGTAGCCTTTTTCAGGGAAGCCAGTGCCGTTAAGGTTCACGCCCGCAGTATTGACTCTAAGCCTATCGTTGTCCCTAACCGTCGCGGCTTTTTTGCACATAATAGCCAATTTGTATATTTCCAAATATTATCTCCGTTTAATTATTGATACAGCAGTTTTCTGGTAAATCAACTACACCGTAGGGACGAAAAACCGTTCGCCCTCACCAAGGATTATAGTTATAGATGAAAAACGCAGCAAATAAAAAATAGGCTCGTAGTTGCGCTTCAGCGCTCTCATATGGAATCCGCTTAAATAGTTATCGTATAAACTGACGCTGAGACTTTGAGACACACCGGAGGCGGGGAATTTTTTACGATAAGTAATCACCAGGATTTCATATCATACTGTCAAGAGCGCTGAAGCGCAACTACAAACAATATAACAAGTGTTCAGGCGGACAGATTAGACATAGTTTATCACTTGCGTGCAATACGTATCTCTAGACGCGTCATATCAAGTTCGGTTAATTAGTGATCATTCATGTTGGATAAAACCCCACCCCTTTATCCTCTCCCCCTTCGGGTGACGCTCGCAAGCTCGCTAACGCTGCGAAGATCGCCAGTCGCCTCTGTCGGGAAAGCCGTCATTCGCGCTGGACTCACCGCTTGCTTTGGAGGGGACGTAAAGCACAGCTTTACTGGGGTGGGGTTCTACGTTGATGATAAATATTCAGGCGAACATGATATCACCGCCTGTATAC
>JAQYWO010000382.1 GCA_029379215.1 Rhizonema sp. PD37 | reverse complement strand
CATTCGTTAACAGCGAAGCCAGTTCGTTCAACTCATGGTAGTGAGTCGCAAAAATCGTGCGAGCGCAAATCTCTGCTGCCAAATACTCTGCAACTGCCCAAGCAATAGAAAGCCCATCAAAAGTTGCCGTTCCGCGTCCGATTTCATCCAACAGCACCAGTGAGTTAGATGTTGCATGGTTGAGAATATTTGCCGTCTCATTCATCTCTACCATAAACGTCGATTGACCCGTTGCCAAGTCATCCACTGCACCGACACGAGTGAAAATGCGATCGCACACACCCAAAGTTGCAGACTTCGCAGGCACAAAACTACCAATCTGCGCCATCAACTGAATCAACCCCACCTGACGCAAATAACAACTTTTCCCACTGGCATTTGGCCCGGTGAGGATGACAAGATCGGGAGGGATAGATTTCTCTTCCTTGGCTTCCTTAGCGTCTTGGCGGTTCACATACTCTCTTCCCAAATATGTAGAATTCGGCACAAAAAACCCCGCAGGCAAAGACTGTTCCACCACTGGATGACGCCCCTCCACAATCGCGATCTCCCGTCCAGAAATCATCGATGGACAACAATAACCTTGATGAACCGCCAACTCAGCCAAACCGCACAACACATCTGCTGCTGCCACTGCACGCGAAACATTGCGGATCACCTCTGCTTGTTCCCCCACTTCTTGCCGCAACGCTGCAAAAATCTCATATTCCAGCTTATTCAAATCATCTCTTGCCGTCAGAATCCGCGCTTCTCGTTCCTTCAATTCCGGAGTGATGTAGCGCTCTTCATTCATTAAAGTTTGTCTGCGGATATAATCTGATGGAACTTGGTCAGCTTTAGAACGAGAAATACTGATGTAATACCCAAAAGTCTTGTTAAATCCCACCTTCAGCGTAGAAATTCCCGTCTTTGCTCTCTCTTCAACTTCTAAATTAGCAATCCATTGGTGATCTTCTTCTACCAAACTACGCCGCTCATCTAACTGGGGATTGATACTGGGGCGTATTAACCCACCTTCTGTCAGATATATCGGCGGTGACTCGACAATATGAAGTTGTAATTTTCGTGCCAGTTCCTCCAACACAGGTGGAACTTTCTGCAAAGCCTTGAGAAAGGGCGAGTGAGTCTCAGCTACTATGCGAGATAATTCCGGCAGGCGTGACAGTGAATCTGCTAATGCGACTAAATCCTTCGCATTTGCCTTACCAGAACCCGCGCGTCCTGTCAACCGTTCCAAGTCATAAATTTGCCGCAGCAACCGCTGTAAATCTTGACGTAAAGCCGTGTTTTCTACTAGCTCCTGAATTGTGTTTTGCCGAGAGTGAATACCTTTAATCTCAAGCAAAGGTTGCAACAACCACCTTCGTAACGCCCGACTGCCCATTGTTGTATTCGTTCTATCCAATGCCCACATAAGGGAACCCACAAAACTACCATCACGAACAGTTTGCGTAATTTCTAGGTTCCGGCGGGTTTGATAATCAACAATTAAGAAGTCGGTGAGAGTGTAGGTGCGAAGTGGCTGTAAAGGAACTGTGTTTTCTTTTTGCGTATCTTCTAAGTATTCTAAAAGACCTCCTGCTGCACGGACTGCTAAGGTGAGGTGTTCGCAGCCAAGCCCTTCAAGCGATCGCACTTTAAATTTATGCAACAATCTTGTTCTCGCTTCCCCAATTGAGAACGGAGTTTGCGATCGCAAGCAATAGCAAAATGATGGCGGCAAACATTCCGGTAAATGTGTCGATTTTTCTCCCGGACGAAGCAACATCCCCAAGTCTGGCGCATTAGTCGGAAACAGCACTTCTGCTGGCTGCAAGCGCATTAATTCCTGTGTAAGATGCTCTAAATTGCTACCTTGACATGTGAGGAATTCACCTGTTGAAATATCTGCATAAGCCAAACCCCAATGCTCAGCAGCAATCACCACAGCACAAAGGTAATTATTGCTACTTGATTTCAGCATTCCCTCTTCTAACAAAGTGCCGGGAGTAAGAATGCGAGTGACTTCACGCTTTACCAAACCGACGGCTTCTGCGGCGTCTTCCACTTGATCGCAGATGACAACGGCATATCCTTTTTCTACCAGTTGAGTTGTATAACGTTCCCAAGCATGGTGGGGAACACCTGTCATACATGCCCTACCAACTTCCCCAGCGTGCTTGCTGGTTAAGACAAGTTCCAGTTCTCGAGAGACAGTCACTGCATCCTGAAAAAAAGTTTCAAAGAAGTCTCCCACCCGATACAGCAGTAGCGCGTGAGGATACTTATCCTTCGTCTCTACATAGTGCTGATACATTTTACTCAGCTTGGTGCGGTCCACGATGCGAGTGTCAGCGTGAGGCGCAGTCGAGTCATTGGGTTCTGTTGTTTGGGATGCAGATTGAGACGCTGTCATGGATGTCAATCACTACACATAGCAACTTGCCAATATCACATTATAGCTTGTTAAAACCATTACTCCTAAATTGTTCAAAGTTTATTAAGTCAATCATGATTAAGGTCTTTCTTATTTCTATCGTCAATCATAGTTTTTTAGCATTTTTGATACTAAAATATTGACAGTAGGAAAAATTATGTTCAGTTCGCGTAAATACTGACGATGAAACTATAATCCCTCCTCATAATCAGTTCTGAGTCAGAAGAAATCGAAGAGACAAACAAAATTTAAACTCATCTCTCACTCAGTACTCAGCACTGTATAAGTGATTATCCGGACTTAATTGAAAAAATTGCTAATTTACATCACAGGATTTTTTAGTGATAAAGTAGCAAAAGACACTTTTTTCTACTCATTTATCTATGTATAAAAAAATTTTTACCATCATTCTGGTAGCAAGCTTCGCTCATGCATCTTTATCAATCCCAGTTTCGGCAAAAACTGCAGTTAAAGAGATGATCGCACAGAAAGTTGATTGTTCCAAGGCAAACAATACAGTAGAAATAAAATATTGTTCTCAACAGTCTTATCAAGCAGCAGACAAACAACTTAATCAGGTGTATCGACAAGTTATATCAAACTTAAACGGTGAGGCAAGACAGTTACTCAATACAGCACAGCAAGCTTGGATTAGATTTCGTGATAATAACTGTGATTTTGAAGTTTATGACAATCGTGGTGGTACAGGTTATGAAATCTTCCGCAACGGATGCTTGGAAAGAGTCACGAAACAACGCACGAAAGATTTACGCGCTTATTTGTCCTCTCGGTAAGCATTCAGCCAGCTATATTCATAAATTTTGTCGAGCGAGTGGCAGTCACAGAAGAGCGACTACCTTGCCGACATCAGAGTTTAAACCTTAAGAGTCGCTCATTCTACCATTTGGACGTTGGACAATCGTTTCCAGCATCCGTTTCTTGACTTTAGTATCGATTCCTACTATACGCACGTATTCGCCACTGTGATCGCTGAGACAAGATTCCAAAATAGCGATCGCCTCCGCCATATTATCAATTTGATGATCGGCAAAATTTTGCCAAGAATTTGTACGAAAGCGTCTTTCATCTACATATTCAATTCCAACACGATATCCTTGAGCAAAAATTTGCCGCATCTGCCCTAATGTTTCTTGACTGATTGGCGTACTTGGTATTTGCTCGCTATGGTCTTGATTGTAATTGAAGGTTGATAATGAATTATCTACTTTTTTCAAGCTATTTATTTGAGGTATTGGTTTTTGCTTGGTATAGTCTTGATTGTAATTGAACGTTGATGATGGATTATCTACTTTTGTTAAACCATTTGGCAAAGGCTCTGGTACTGGTTTCACTTCTTGAGGTGCAACTGGTTGATAATTTTTTCTGTTGAGTCGATTGTAATCGTCAACTAAGTGGGAATTCTCCACCCGTTTTTGTTCAGCAACCATCAACTTACCCATCTCAACCATGCGAGATAAATTAAAATCGGGTTTTTTAAATTCAGGTGGTTTTTCTGTGCTATTTACAATACGTAAGGAGATGCGATCAAATCCTACTTTGTGGATGAAATTACGGATTTGTTCGTCGTAGATGCGCGATCGCAAAGCACTGAAGAAGTCAATCGACTGATTGATAAAAGTATCGACGAGTTGTTCAACTTGTTGAGGTGGAAGTTTATCTTCTGCAAAAATGCCTTCAACAATTCCCACTTTATCGTCGCGCTCGGGTTCCCAGTAGAATTTTTCCATCCGCCCATCTCTTACCAGAGGTGCATACAGAGTGGAAAAATCATTACCTGTCACAATAATCGGCACACGATGCAAAGGCGTTGAGTCGTAACTACCTGGAAGTTGGACATTGGTAGGATTATCGGCAATATTCATCAGTGTCGCATTGACTAACTGAGTATTAACAGTGTACTGAGTCCCTTCGTCAAAACGTCCAGCACCTGCATCTAAGTCGTTAATCATCAGCACGCACATTTTACCGCGCACACGAATGAGTTCTGCTGTTTCGCGATAACGCAGGCGAATCAAACGTGAAGGATCGCCTGCATCTGGGCTTTCAAGTTCTCCACCAGAAATGTGAGTCACCTCAATACCCATTTTCTCAAAGACTAACTCACATTGAAAAGACTTTCCTTCGCCTTTACGTCCATGAACACCTAGAATCAAGG
Organism: Rhizonema sp. PD37; assembly: GCA_029379215.1. Lineage (GTDB taxonomy): Bacteria > Cyanobacteriota > Cyanobacteriia > Cyanobacteriales > Nostocaceae > Rhizonema. The sequence goes on along the minus strand of JAQYWO010000382.1, from coordinate 3,035 downwards.
GAACTCGAACGCCAGGAAGTTCAATGAAGTTTTTGGTAATATGAACGGCAAGTTTGTCAAGAAAGCGAGGAGAGATGTAGTAGCTCATAATCCTGGATAATAGAGAGTTCTTCTTAAATCAATGTTAAGTTTTTTTGGCTACAGTTGCTCATTTATCTTTTGGTGGAAATCTATGCTTGTTATTCAGTGAGCGCTTTTGCTTGCTCACTATAGCAGTCCTATTTGAGTTGTAGAATTATTAACCGCAATAGACAAAGGACAGTTCGCAGCTTTGGTTTCCCTCCGTAAGAATCTGTCCGCGCTCTTGTGCGCCAAGAAAAGATAGAAGAGAGAATTTTAGGAATGATTTAGGATTGCTATATAACTTACTCATCAAACCAATTTAACCAAGCGTCCCAATTTTGCACGATTTCTGCTAGGATTGCGTAACCTGCGGCTCTTGGATGAGCACCGTCATTAGCTTTCACCTCATCTCTCCAAATATTCGATTTTTCCAAAGGAGGAAAAACATTTAGATATGGCACATCTAGTGCATTACATACTAAAGCAAACTGATTGGATAAATCGGCAATTCTCTGATTCTGTTCTCGCTCTAACAAGGGTGGCGGACCAACCATCAGAACTGGATATAATTCTTTAGCCCCACTTAAAATGTTACGTATGTTTTTAAGTGAATTTGTTAACTCTACGCGAGTTTTTCCATTTTCAATCGTTGTATCGTTAACTCCAAAAGAGAATACTATTCTTCCATCACATTCTTTAGGTAACCGATAGGAAGCTTCAGGGAACCATCTCTTTTCGAGTGCAGTACTTGTTTCTCGCCTAACTCCTAAATTATAGTAGGTAATATCATAACCTTTTTTATTTGCATCAACACAAATTCTTCCAGTCCATCCCAGGCATGAGGGATCACCAGTTCCATTAACAAACGACTCACCAAAAAAGCAAATTCTGACTTCCTGCAATTGCACAGACATAAATAAATAAGTTGGCTTGAATAAACACAATTTTACATAAAGTCTACCGGGGGAAGCTTATCCCGAAAGGCTGTAGCTTTACCTGATAGGGTATTAATGGTTCGTAGGCGTGGGTTGAATCTCATAACTTATCAGTAAAAACTAACGCTCTTGTCACATTATCTCGTACAACTGTTAGTCAGCAATCAGGAATTTACTTGAATGGATTTATATCACCACTGCTCGAATTACACTGAAGTCATTACAGCAACTGAAACTAACTCAAATCTTATAGGCAAACTGAATTAGTAACAATTGAATTGATCTAGAAAAGTGACTCAATCCGTGCTATGCCAGAACCCAAGTTATCAAACACAAGCAAACACTCGTCTCCAAGAGAACACTCGAATTACCCTCATAAGTAGTTATGTAAAATTATTTATAGATATTTTGAACCTGAAATCACGGTTACACAAGTATTTCAGGCGACGTGAATCTAAAATTATTTTTGCACAGATACTTAAACTACAGCCAAGCAGTTGACAAAAGTTTCATAAGTCAAATAAAACTGAGGAACTATAGATTTATAACGTTTACAGCAATACAACAAAAATCTCCAGAACAATTGGAGCAGCAGTTGCATTCAAAGATATAATTTTCACTCATAAAGTGATTAACGTTATAGACATAATTTTTGTTAACAGGTGTAGCGATGAACCAGCAATTAAAGAATCAACAAATTTTTCGATGGTGCAGACATGGAATTAGCTTGTTTGTCTTGTACTTAATGATGTTTCACTGCTTAGCGATCGCTTCCAGTAAGCCACCTAGAGAGCGTTTACAAGTCAACTCATCCAAAAAAAGCAGCCTTGTTACCACTTCAACAGCAATGCTCCAGGATTGGCGCTTTTCTCCAGAAGCTTCGCAACTAGAAATCACTCTTACAGCCGCTTCACAACCTCACTACTTTTACCTCAGCCAACCTTCTCGTCTTGTTATAGATTTGCCAGCCACTAAGTTGGGTTACGTTCCTACCAAACAAAATTATTATGGCCCAATCCAAAGCATTCGCGTTTCCCAATTAAAAGCTGGCACAACACGCATTGTTATGGATTTAGCACCAGGAACTGTTTTAAATCCACGTCAGGTACAGCTACAACCCATTTCCTGGCAAAACCCTACTCGCTGGGTATTGCGTCCTTTAATTACGAGTGAACGTGCCGATAACGCGTTAAGAGATCCATCCCAGTCCAATGATCTACCACCAACTATCGACAACGCTCCACTACCACCAACTAACCTACCACCAACTATCGACAACGCCCCACTATCACCAACTAACCTACCACCAACTATCGACAACGCCCTACAAGCACCCGCTAACCTACCACCAACTATCGACAACGCCCCACAACCACCAACTGTCTACAACGCCCCACAACCACCCACTAACCTACCACCAACTGTCTACAACGCCCCACAACAACCAACTAACTTACCACCAACTATCGACAACGCTCCACAACCACCACTAGTTTTCACTTCACAACCCCTGAGGAACCTCGCACCAGCTACCTACGAGAACACTCCACAAATACCAACTATCGACAACTCTCCACAATCACCCACTAACGTACCACCAACTAGCAGCTTACCGCCACTCACAACCCTACCCCCAACAACCAATAACTTTCAACAGCCCTCTTTTATCAGTGTGCCGCCCCTAACTTCTGATAACCCCTCTCAACTACCTAACCCTGTTCTCCCACCAGCAAGTTTGTCAAATCAGCAAAATATCAACAGTGTTTCTCCTTTACCTACATCTAATTTTCCTGCCCCAAAGATCCCTAACTATTCATCATCTTCTCCTAACTCACGAGTCGTTGAGTTTGGTCAACCTTTGACGAACTCCAATCCTTAGAATTATTCGTCCTGAGTCCTGACTAGAGTGCGATCGCAACAACACAGAAGCAGCTGGCAAGAGATATCTACCTTTTCTCCTGTCAGCTAAGTACAATCTATATCAGTAAACCAAAAAGTTTTCCCACTCGGGCGATCGCGAGGCCTGCCATAAGGATC
>JAQYWO010000381.1 GCA_029379215.1 Rhizonema sp. PD37 | reverse complement strand
CATCAGTGTGTACCTATTTTTTCCGGTAACGTTTCGGAATCCTGTGAACGGTTACTAAAAAAGTGGGGCAAAAAGTCAGCATCAACTCTCGGCAAACACCGCGAACTTCTAACTCGCGGTGTTTGCTGTGTGAGAAACTATTTAATAATGATTGCCTGATTTGCGATGATGGACAGCAGTAACGCCATCAGCTTCGAGTAATTTACCGTTGTCAACTGTCGCATACACAACCCAGTGGTCGCCACATTCCATACGTTTGTTGACAGAACACTCAAGATATGCTATAGCGTCACTAAGGATGATGCAACCGTTCTCCGCAACGACTGTAGGAAAAGTGGCAAAGCGATCTTCACCAGGGAGAAAAGACTTACGGAAGTGCCTTGTGTAGTCTTGATAATTACTTTCAGAGAGAATATTCAGCGCAAACTTACCACCAGGATACATCAGCGACTCAATTGCTCGGTCTTTGGCGATCGCTACCGTCAAACCTGGTGGGTTAAAGGTAGCTTGAGAAACCCAAGCACCTAGCATCCCTGTTGAAACTTCTCCAAGCTTAGCTGTCAATACGCAAACAGATCCCACAATTCGACCAACGGCTTGTTCAATCGGGGTAGCGGCTGTTTGTGGCACACGCAGTTTTTTCGCTTTTTTCAAGGCTTGGGCAAAGTCGGTACCCGTTTCTTCACACTGCTTGAGAATGACATCTGTGGGTTTAAAATTGACGCGCAAAGTCTCAAACCCAAACCGATATCCGGAATCCCGTAGTTTATTTTCCACTAAGTCAATCGCTTCTCCACTCCACCCATAGGAACCGAAGACTCCTGCAACTTTGTTGTTATCACTACCCGATAGCACAATTCCTAAAGCAGTATGAATGGGAGTGGGTGCATTAGCACCTATAGTGGGAGTGCCGATGATAAAACCTTCAGATTTTTCGACAGCAGCACGAATTTCATCAGGTTGTGCAAATTCACAGTTGATGGATTCTACACCCACCCCTCCTTTGTTCAAACCAAGGGCGATCGCTTGAGCGAGAGTTGCTGTATTACCATATGCCGAAGCATAAAGCAAGGCAACGGTTATATCTCGTTCAGTTTGAGCACGACTCCAGTCTTCATAAGCTTTGGTAAGTTCGATTAAGCCATAGCGTACTAAAGGACCGTGACCAGTGGCGTACATTCTTACAGGCAGTTCCGAAAGTTTCTCTAAAGCTGCTTTGACGTGATTTGCTTGCGGAGCCATGAGACAGTCGAAGTAGTACCTCTGGTCTTCTTTAAAGGTGTCCCAGTCTCCATCAAAAACTTCATCGCCACAGATATTCGCTCCAAATAGTTTATCTGTGTAAAGAATTTGGGTTTGCTGGTCGTAGGTACAAAGTCCTGAAGGCCAGCGCGGACTGGGAACGGGGATAAACTTCAGCACATGCCCTTGACCTAAATCCAAAGTTTCTTTTCCCCGCATCGCCATGATTTTTAGATCGAGATCAGGGAAAGCAGCACGCAAATTTGCAGCACTGGGAAGAGAACAAACAAAGGTAATTTGGGGTGCAAGATTTAGAAGAGCTTTGAGGGTTGCTAATCGGCTAGGACTATAATGACCTAATACAACATAATCCAACCGTTTCAAGTCCAGACACTTTTGTAATGCATCTGGATATATATGAGTAAAGGTTTCAGGAGGTGGGTCGATAATTGCAATTTTATCGCCTTCTATTAAATAGGAATTGATCGTTGTACCCCTAGCCAGTGCGTATTCAATTTCAAACCGCAGCCGTGTCCAACTACGCGCTCTTAGTACTGTAGTGTTTGTAGCGATTGGTAAAACTTGTACGTCGCGAGGATTGGGATTGCTCATAGTTGTTGGGTGAAGGGATTGATAGCTTGAGAAATAGCTAATAGCTATTAGCTATTAGCCGTCGTACACTTCTTTAGTAGTAGTTGCCCACTTTACGATGGCGAACAGCGGTGACGCTATTAGGTTTGGAGACGCGACCATCTTGAACGGTGCAATATAAAATCCAGTGGTCGCTACATTCCATGCTGCTGACAACTTCGCATTCGAGATAGGCCAGAGCATCTGTAAGAATCGGGCAATCATTTTTTGCTGTTTGGGTTTTGATGCCCTCAAATCTGTCAGCACCGGGAAGCAAGCGCTTGAGAAAGTGCTTCTTCAGTTCTTGATAGTTTCCTTCTTCTAAAACGTTGAGGACAAAGCGATCGCCTTCTTGCATCAAGGAGTCAATGGCACGGTCTTTAGCAACCGCAACTGTAAATCCTAGTGGTTGTAAACTAGCTTGGGACACCCAGGAAGCAAGCATGGCACCATTGATATCATCTTTTTTGGTGGTGATGATGTACAGTCCGTTACTAATCCGACCCAACGCTTTCTCCATGTTGACGTCGAGGGACTTGATATGCTTGATATTGCGATCGCGGACGATTGATTGTCCCAAGTCTGTACCTGCTTCTTCAAGGAGTTGGTATGTTGCAGGTGTAGGGGTTTCTTTAATCCGAACTGCGGGAAATGCTTCCTTGACACCAAGGTCGATAAATCTTCTGCTGAGTGTATCGATTGGTTCATCATCTCCGCCAAAACACTCAAATATTCCCACTGATTGCTTATTCTTGGCAACAGCTAACAAGGAACTGATACCAGCTTGCGCTGCAGCGTTAGCACTGGGAGGCATGCCGATAATAATGCCAGCAGATCTACCTGCGAGTTCTTGGATTTCGTGGATTTCGGCTGTTGTTAAATCTACGACTTCAACGCCTACCCCAGTTTTCTGGACTCCCTGAGCAACTGCATGGGCAAGGCGATCGCTATATCCGTAGTTAAAAACGTAAAACAAGGCGACAACGGTTTCTGCCTTCGTTTGTTTTTGACTCCAATTCTGATAACACTCTCGTAGAGCATCAAGATTGTGATGTAGGAGAGGACCATGACCGTTAGCAACGGTTGTGATTTTCCCAAGTTCGCCCATTTTTTTCATGGCGTTCAGTAAAGAACGGGCGTTGGGACCCATCAAGCAGTCGTAGTAAAATCTAAAGTCGGCTTCAATGGCCTCCATGTTGTCATCGAATGTACTATCGCTACAATAGTGCATTCCAAAGGCATCGCAGGTGAAGAGGGTTTGGGTTTTACGGTCGTAGCTGAATATTGTGTCCGGCCAGTGTAGGTTGGGCGCACTCACGAATTCCATTTCGTGTCCCTTACCCAAATCCACGCGATCGCCACTTTTCACAATTCGCTTAGAAAACGGGTCATGAGTCAGATTTACAGTGTAAAGCAAATATGAGTTTTGTAGCGGTTAGGCTAAAAGAAGTCCAGTGAGACAGTATTAGACTAGTTATATAAATTGCTAGTTATTACGTAAGCATTACTATAGGACTACTATTTTATTTTTGAAAAAAACTCAGTACACTTCAGGAGATTTTTTCCTGTTCCCTGTTCCCTGTTCCCTCCTTACGCAAGCAATTTCAGAAATCAAACCGGATTCCTATATGGAATACATTCTATTTATGGTGAAAAAATTGGCTAATTTTTTGTGGACAAGCACTATAAAAGAGTCGCTGTAAAGAACTTTCTTGTCCACCTGCTGTCAGCGTACAGAGATGACACTACACTATTTCCTTACAACATATCAATCTGTAACAAAACATTTTATCTAGCAAAGTATGTATACTCGCTAGATAAAATGTTTTGCTTAAATAAGCTTGCAGTGGAATAGGCTTGAGTTTACACAAACATAATCTTACTTTAATTAATGAGAAATACAAAGACAGTTAAGACAGTTAAGACAGTTAAAATAGTTGAGAAAACTTTTAAATGTGACCATCACCAAAAAACGCTTTCGAGCCGCAATGGATGATAATTATATGTTTACTATTATTAAGGCTAATTTATGCCAATTGGAGGATGTATTCTTATCCACTGGCTAATAGTATTTGATACGATAATTATCCTGAATATACATGGGCTATTATATTAAAAATGCTCATGTTCATTCTCGGTCTAAAATATAAATATGTGTGCGACTTGTGATCGCCTACACAAACGACTCCAATAATCTTAAGTGGCAGATGGTAGAACATCTGCTCCTGTTTGGCAAAACGAAGATAAATTAGCGTCTATAAGATGAAATTTTAAGTATTATTTTTACTCAAATTTGGAGAAAAAAATATTGTGACTAATTCTGTACCCACTCAATCACGATCTGTTCTGACCTTTGATGGTCAGGATGACTACATAGATTTAGGGAAGAATGATATTGGTGGTGTTTTTGCTAAAGGGAGTTCAGCCTTTACAATTTCCGGATGGGTGAATCCTCATAAATTGACCAATAAAGCTACTACCTATAGGACGCACAATGTTTTTTTTGCGCGTTCCTCAGATCGATACAGTGATAATTTTGAGTTCGGTATTAATGAATCGGGTAACCTAGATGTATACATTGATGAGAAGATTGACAATGTTATCAAAACTTTTGGTAGTGGAGAATTAACTATTGGACAATGGCACTTCTTTGCCATCGTTTTTAATGCAGGTCAACTGACTATATATTTGGATGAGCATGAGTATACTGGCTCTAGGAGAGGAACTTCATTAAACAACGCAACGAGTTCTGTAACTCTTGGTGCGACATTACACAACTACAACTACTTCACAGGACAATTGGCTAACATTAGTGTCTGGAATTATCCCTGTACAGGAGCGGAAATCCAGAGGCATCGTCGTGGGGCAATAGTAGGGAATGAACTTGGATTAGTGGCTTACTGGATGTTAAACGAAGGAACTGGGACAACTATCCGAGACTACACTGCAAATGCCCATAAAGGAACTTTGCATGGTAATCCAAGTTGGGATTTAGCACAACTTCCATTTGAAATTGCACAATTCGCGAATGAGGATTTGCCGATCCAGAACACAACTGTGTTAGCTTCCAACGAGCGTCAGGCGAAGCGAAAAAAAGGAACAACAAAAGATGCACAAAAATCAGCGGACAGCGATCAAACCGGGATTAGCTCTCAATTAGAGGTAGAAGAAACTGAAATAGCCCAAACTGGACAAAGCGAAGTTACAGTCACTATCCAACCCCCAGAACCAGCACAAAAATTTGCCCAGGAGGAACTCGAAAAAATCATAGATGCCGAAAGTATTCAAACTCAGATTAGCTCGCAATTAGAGACAGAAGAAACGGAAACAGCCCAAACTGGACAAAGCGAAGTTATAGTCACTATCCAACCCCCCGAACAAGCACAAATATTTGCCCAGGAGGAATTAGAAAAAACTATGAATACGGAAGCCAATCCCAAATATAAAATACTCGCTATCGATGGAGGTGGTATTAGGGGGATTATCCCAGCAATGATCTTAGCAGAGATTGAAAAGCGGACACTAAAACCGATTTCGAGTTTATTTGATTTAATTGCAGGCACTTCAACTGGTGGAATTATAGCACTTGGACTGACTAAACCCGGATTATTAGAGGTGCTTGATGGTTCCCCTGTGCCTGAATACAGTGCAGAGAATCTCTTGCAAATCTATATTGAGTATGGGGCGGAAATATTTTACGAGCCATTCCTTGAACGAATACTCGGTCCGATAGAGGACATATTTATCCAGCCAAAATATTCTTCTGAGGGACGAGAGGAAATCTTAAGACAATATTTTGGTTATGCCCCTCTGGATAAGAATCTCAAAGAAGTATTCGTGACTAGCTACGATATCGAGCAGCGAATTCCGATCTTCTTTACAAACAAACTGGAAAAACAACAGACAGAATCAAAAAAGTTTCGCAAGTTATGTGGCGGATTTACGCTCACAGATGCAGCACTAGCAACAAGTGCTACTCCGACTTATTTTGCTCCCCATCGCGTTCCGACTTCTCATAATCCCAACGGTTTTTATACTTTAGTTGATGGTGGAGTCATCGCTAATAATCCAGCGAATTTGGCAATGATGGAGGCACAAATTAGTAGACAAGAAAAAAAACAAGTTTTAAATACAGAAGATTTATTAGTAGTTTCCTTAGGGACGGGTTCACTAACAAGTGTCTACCCTTATGACGAAGTAAAAAAGTGGGGACTCTTACAATGGGGAAAACCACTTTTAAATATTGTGTTTGACGGTGGTAGTGAAGTCGTAGCTGGAGAATTAGAACGTTTATTTGAGTCAAGCGCAAAAGATAGTAAAAGTTCTTATTATCGCTTTCAAACATTCCTTACCAGTGAACAGGAAGAAATAGATAATCCTAAGCTCGAAAATATTCGTTCTTTACAAGTATTAGCCAATCGAATAATCGCCGAAAAAAGTCAACAAATCGATGAATTGTGTAGTCTTTTATTAGAACAACCCTAAGAGCAGTATTAAAAAATGCGTTCCGCGAGCAAATTTCTGACTACGAAAGAAGGAGGCTATTGTGCAGCAAACGAAGTATTATAGTTCTGAAAAAATGGAGTCTTTAAGTCATCCGTCTTATCGTATTGTCGCCATTATAGGAGAAAGGATTAGGCCTGAAGTTGTGGAAGCTTCTTTAAAAATTCTGCAATACGTCGCTAAACTTAAAGGATTTAGTTTGCAGGTAGACTATGCTTGGCAAGGACGCAGTGACGATATCATGGGCAAAAATTATTTGACCTCCCCAATAATAGTGGATATCTTAGCTGTAAAAGGAAAAATCAGTCACAATCTTGAATAAAGGGTAAGCTATGAGAATCAGGGAAAATAGAGAAAAATTTGTAAAAATTTAATCCTATCTAAGCGTAAGTAACTCTGATATAGCTTAGTCTGAATGATGAAATAGGTTTTTTATTTACAAAGATTTCCTGCTCCTACCCTGAGTCACATTTTCACTAAAACGTAAAGATAAGAGATAATTACAATGGACGAAATCGTTAAAAAACTCGCAGGGCTTGGTCTTCCTGGTATAATTCTGGTGATTTTAACAGTCTCATCAGGAGGCAGTTCCGCAGCTGTTGCGGCTGCCCTCACAGCAGTGGGAGGGCCTTTTGGTATTGTCGGAGGTATAGCACTGCTAGGTTTAGTAACTGTTGTGGGGGATGCGATAGCGGGCTCTGGAATTGAAGCCATTCTTAATGCCGTCTATACAGAACGTAGCAAAACTGAATCTGTAAGATCTCTCATCAAAGAAATTAATGATTTACCTATTTCAAACGAGCTAAAACTCAAACTGAAAGATCAACTTAGCCCACCAGGAACTACATACACTGTACCAACGCAGGAACCAACGACAGTTGAAATTGTCGATGAATAATTTCACTGTATGAATTAATGAAATGCTGTACTAAGTTAAGCGATTTGTTTCCTGTATAACGCTAGGCAAACATCCTCTTAGGTTCACAAACACGCTATGCATCAAATTTCAATTGCGATGAGAAAAGAACATGACCTTTGACGTCGAATTCACTCCTATTAAACCCTCAGAGGTCATTATTCAAAATCATTGGGCTGATGATGTATTCCAGCAGTTTCTCAAACAATGATTTCCTACACCCATATATGATCTCCGTTTGAGAACTTATAATCTCTGTAAAGTCGGTAAAGGGTATTTTAAAATTATCCATTACCAATTCTCAATTCCGGTTAATTAACCATAATTTCCGCAAACACTGAACCCCACCCCCAGTC
>JAQYWO010000380.1 GCA_029379215.1 Rhizonema sp. PD37 | reverse complement strand
GGGAGAAGACTCGCTCTAAGCGAAGCTATGCCGTAGGCTTTACGCTACGCTAACGCCCCTACAACTGTGGTCTATTTACCTGACAATTGCTGTAATATTTAATTATGTTTACACCGCAGTTGCGCTCGTGGGCACGGTTGTAGCCACGAGCTAAATTATTAAAAATCAACTAACAATTACTTGTTAAAACTCTCTCAATTTTTTCAAATGCCCAATTTATTTCATCAGTGGAAATGATCAAAGGTGGAGCAAAACGAATAACATTATCTCGAGTCTCTTTAGCTAATAATCCCTCTTTAGCTAACGCCTTACAAAAACGTCTAGCACCACCAGCTTCTGGGTGCAATTCCATTCCAATCAGTAAACCTTTCCCTCGCACTTCTTTTATATAAGAACTCTCTATTGATTGTAATTTCGCCAAGAAATATTCTCCCTGTTTAGCGGCTTTTTGTGGCAAATTTTCTTCTATAATTACATCAAGTGCTGCTTCTCCAATAGCTGCCGCCAATGGATTTCCGCCAAAAGTACTACCATGATCTCCAGGTTGAAAGACACTCATGACTTCGTCGGTAGAAATAAAAGCAGAAATTGGATAAAATCCACCAGATAAAGCTTTTCCAACAGTTATACCATCTGGTTTAACATCCTCATGCTGATGGGCAAACATTTTGCCTGTTCTTCCCAATCCAGTTTGAATTTCATCAAAAATCAATAATACGTTATGCTGGCGGCAGATTTGTTCTGCTTGCGTTAAAAAACCATTGGGAGGAATAATAATACCTCCCTCGCCCTGAATTGGTTCTACCAAAAATGCAGCAGTGTTAGGATTTATAGCTTTTTCTAATGCTTCGGCATCACCAAAAGGTATGACTTTAAATCCAGTTGTCAAAGGGCCAAATCCATCTTGATACTGTTCTTCGGTAGAAAAACTGATGAGACTAATAGTGCGTCCGGAGAAATTGTTACTGCAAACGATAATTTCTGCCTGATTCTCTAGCACACCTTTAACCTTATAAGCCCATTTACGAATTGCTTTGATAGCAGTTTCAACCGCTTCAGCTCCAGAATTCATGGGTAACACTTTAGGTAAACCAGAAATCTGACAAAGCTTTTCGTAAAATCGTCCCAATTGATCGTTGCGAAAGGCTCTGGAAGTTAGAGTCACTTTCTGAGCTTGCTTGATCATGGCTTCGAGAATTTTGGGATGACAATGACCTTGATTTATTGCTGAGTAAGCTGAAAGGAAATCTAGATATTTTTTACCTTCTATATCCCATACCCACACGCCTTCTCCTTTAGTAATAACAACATCTAAAGGATGGTAATTATCAGCACCATATTTCTGTTCAAGTTCAATATAATCCTGGGTATTCATAGTGTTGATATTAGGAATTCCCATTCTGTTCAGTGCTTGCATGTTTGCTCCTAAAAGTTTTGTGTATCTTGAAAAACTAAAAAACAGCTAAAAGATGACTCCTCGAACGAGTTATTCAACAGGAGTAATCATGAAGCATGGACAAATCCACCTTCGTTCTTCTTTTTATAGTTCCCAATTTCATGTTGCTATTAATCATGAGAGTAAAGACACAACTCTCATGATTAACTCTGCTTTGATGCTAGTGGCTTTTTCTTAATAGCCAGGAATTTTTGACCAGCCATTTATCCTCTTCCAGACTCGCAACCTATGCAGGACATATTCTGCCTGCTTTTAGTGACGAAAACCAGTTGTCCACTCTGTCTGAATATGAAACTTTGCTGGCATAAAAACCAATAATGTAAACTGTAACTTTTTTAGTCAGAACTATATTCTTATCCGCACCAAGCAGATAAAAAATCAAAAACAGTCAAACAATATTAAGGATTCTTACTTAGAGATATCTATCTCCTTCAAAGTAATATCAAGTAACTAACTTGATGCCTTACCTATATTGTTTGAGCTAACAGAAGTAAGTATATCACTATTTGCCATGACAGCAAATATAAATTTTATGTGGTTATTCACACATATGACATAGGTGAGTCGCAAACCAAACATCTATCTTGTGTTGAATGGATGGCGATCGCCTACCTTCTGGATTGTTTTGATCAGCAAGCGCGATAGCGTTCGCCCTTGGCGTTGCTGAAGAAGAGCGCAGATCGCTACAGGTTAAATCCAATGCACATTTTGTGCGATAGCGAGTGTCGGGAGAAACGAGGCTATGGGTAGAATCAGGGCGAAGCACCATAAAAGTAGAGATAAATATGTCATCAAAAGTACATTTTAAGTCGTGGTTAGATAATCACACAGTCGCTGCCTAGATACTTTTGAATCCAGTATATTCAACGGAGCAACAGAGAATTCACAAAAAAATTGTAATAGCACAATCTCCAGTGTTCCGAAATCGCATCAGGAACATTTGTAGTTTTGTGTGGAACTTGTTCGTAGATAACCATTATATTCGTGAAATCCATGCACGTTAGTATTGCAGACGATCTCAAAAAGCGGTTCCATGCCGTATGAACTTTGCCGGGGCTGATTAACGTACAAGGAGTAGGGGCAGGTTTAATCGATTGATTTTGTTGCTGTGTGAGTTATCGCGTAAAACCTGCCCCTACAATATCAGGGGTATACAATTTTTGGTATATTCATTTCATTCAATTTTCAACGGAATCGAATATTAAATGTAGGCGATCGCCTACCTCTGGCTACAACTTAAACTCATCAAACTTGATCACCTCTGATACAGGCTGACGTGTATCAAAACGATAGCTACTTACTTTCCCAGTACCCGTGTCAAAGATACTGAAGACAGTAATTTCATTACTAGCAATATATGGTAAGGGTTTACCATCATCACCCAACAGTTGAGTGATTGTTGGTGTCACTGGTTCTAACGCATTTGGATCGCCAACTTCAACATAGTCCTTATCTATTGGTAACAGTTTTCGCTTGTTGTTACCGAAAAAAGCACCGTATGTGTTACCAACATTCGATGTTTCCAGAAAGTTCATCCCCGATTGATTGCGAAAGCGGTTCCACAAATGAGAATGCCCGTAAAATACTAACTGTACACGAGCTGCCTCAAGTAAGGGTTGAACATCGCGGATGATGTAATCTGCATTTTTAGGATACTGATAACGCACTGAGGTGATGTTTTGATTGGCATCGCGTTCCACGAGTGGCACCGGATTGGTATATGGCGGAACAATGTTATCGCCTAAAGAATGAGGTGGATAATGCAACATCACCACTTTGTACTTTGCTGTTTTAAATTCCGGGCTATTCAATTCTTGCACCAACCAGTTGTATTGCTTGCTACCTTTCCCTATTGGTTCGTAAATATGCTGTCCATAACCCCATGCAAGAGGGTTTTTTAAGTCTTTTTTTGTTTCTTGGTACTTGCCTTTAGCAGCATCTAAGTTGGGAGTTCGCCACATATTTGCCGCGTAAAGAACTATCAAACGCACATCGCCAAAGCTTACTGCATAATAAGTTTCTCTACCTTCCTTGCTTTCTGGTAAGCTCAGTATTTCTTCGTAAGTTTTAGTATTAAATGAGTTATCTTCAAGAGACTTCTCACCATACAACTTCTTAGCAACTGCACGGGGAATTGTATCACCAAATTCACCACCTATACTGTCACTCTTACCAAAGCGTCCCATCACCTCATGATTGCCAATACTGGTAAACATTGGTGCATATTGAATAATTTTCCCACCAGTGTAAGTTGTCTTCACCCCGTTAAATTCTGTTTCATGTTTGGCACTACCTTGCAAACAGGGAAAGAAAGCACCGCCACGATTATCATCAAACCACTCACTCGCGCGATCGGCAATGTCCACTAAATCTCCCGCAAAGAAGACTGCATCCACTTGCCCAACCGTTTGCACCACCTTTTGCAAATTCGCTGCTATCATCGGTTTTAACTGATGGTCAGATGTCAGTAAAATTTTCAAAGGTGTACCAGGCGTCGGCTTGGCGGCAAGGGTAAAAACATTGCTGCTGACACTCTCTCCATCTTCCCGCACACTAGTCACGCTATAAGGAACTCGTTTGCCAGGGGTTAACCCAACCACTTCTGCTTCGTGTCGCCAAATGTCACGCATAACAGGTTTGTGATAAAATTCTGCTTCTTTCGTCTGGTTCCCTACATGAGATTGTTGATCTTCTCGTGTACGACTGAGTTTGGTCGTGGTGACGGCAGTTTGCTGGTTGTTTTGCCCGTATTTCACTATATGTTTAGAACCTGCAAACTCGGTAAACCAAACAACTCGTACTGAACTTTCCGTTGGTAGTTGTAGAAATGGATCTGTCAGCAGCTTGGGTGCAGATGTGACGACTCTTTGAGTGGATAGTACGTAGACGAAAGTCACGCAAATTACTAGCAGAAATACAGTCGTTAAGAGTATTTTACGCATGAGTTAAGGAGTATTTTCACGAGTCAGCAGGCAATTTTATGGAGTTGGGAAAATATATCTCCGTATCTGTTTTATATTTTGGATTGTTTTCGCTCAGCAAGTGCGACCGCTATAGGTAAAATCCGATGTTCCTGCATTTGAATTCTGGCGTGGAGTGTTTCTGGTGTATCATCTGGTAGCACTGGTACCGCAGCTTGCATCAAAATTGGGCCAGCGTCCATTTCCAAACAAACTAAATGCACCGTACAACCAGTAATTTTCACTCCAGCAGCGAGGGCTTGTTCTACAGCACGTATACCCTTGAAACTGGGTAGCAAACTGGGATGAATATTGATGATTTTGTTGGTAAAAGCATCGATCAAAACAGGTGTGACTAGTCGCATCCAACCTGCCATAATTACCCATTCGACATTATACTGCTGCAAAGTTTGTACAATTTGCTCATCGAAATCTTCACGACTGTTGTAGTCACGGTGATTTAACAACACTGCTGGGACACCCCAGTCAGAAGCGCGTACTGCTGCTTGAGCCTCTGGATGATTGTAAATTAATATTTGAATTTGTGCTGCTAATTGCCCAGCTTTGATTGCTTGGGCGATCGCCTCAAAATTGCTGCCATTTCCCGAAGCTAAGATTCCCAATTTCAAGGGTGTGTCTGCATATTTTGTGCGATCACTTATGTCGGGAGAAACGAGGCTAGGGGTAGAATCAGGGCGAAGCACCATAATAGTAAGGATGAATATGTCACCAAAAATAAATTTTAAGTCTTGGTTGGATAATGACACAGTTGCTGCCTGGATTTTTCTGACTCCAGCATTGATTTTGTTCTTACTCTTTACAATTGGACCTATTGCCTATTTGTTTTACCTTAGCTTTACTGCTGGTAGCTTCACCTTAAAAGGGACTTACTGGATTGGCTTCAAAAATTACTGGCGCTTACTCATCGATCCGGATTTCCGGCAAGTGATTGGTAATACCGTTTATTTCACCATTGCCACGGTCATTCCCAGTCTCGTTATCCCTTTAGGATTAGCGGTACTATTAAACCGCAGCTTTGCCTTACAGGGATTCCTGCGAACTGCTTACTTCCTTCCTTCAATTACCTCACTTGTCGCGGCTGGTTTGGGATTTCGCTGGCTGTTTCAACCTGAAGGACCAATCAATGCATTTTTACAAGCAATAGGGATTCAATCAATCAACTGGCTAGGAGAGACATTTTGGGCGATGCCAGTACTGATTGTCATCAGCATTTGGAAACAACTTGGTTTCAACATGGTGGTATTTTTGGCTGGCTTACAAGCAATTCCAACCAGTCGTTATGAAGCGGCAGAACTGGACGGCGCAAATGCTTGGCAACAACTTTGGTATATTACTTTACCAGGATTAATATCTACTTTCATATTTGTCGGAGTAACCACTGTCATTTTTACATTACGAAGTTTTGAGCAAGTTTATGTGATGACTGGTGGTGGTCCGTTGAATTCTACTAATTTGCTCGTTTACTATATATACCAAGAGGCTTTTGCTCAATTTGATTTTGGTTATGCAGCTGCTGCGGCGACTGTACTGTTAGTAGTAACACTTGTGTTCGTTTATCTACAACTGCAAACTTCGAGAGAAGATTAAGTCTACAAGTTTATAAATACCTTTCAGAGCTAATTGGTAATAGCTAAACGCTAACAATCAATGTTGCAACTTGGGTTAATACATTACTTTTGTCACCAGGTGATAACCATGTATCTGATGTGTACAATGTTCTTGGAGTCAACGGAAGAATGACATGCTGGTTCACATTAGTATTAATCTTGGTGAAGGCAATACCGTGCGCGTACAGATCGGTGACACAAAACTTGATGCGATCGCCACTGATGGTAGCTTTGCCGTCAAACCTGGACAGATTGCGTTAGCACCTAGTAGCAGTGGTTGGATCAATGCACAAGGCAAACAGACACGTTGGATGGAACTGTTCCTACGCAGTGGTAGTGCTTGGGAGTCGTTTGCCCGTCCTTCCGTTGGTACCTACATAAATATTCTCTAGAAAACTTATTTGCCTTTAAGTCGGTTGGCGCAAAAAAACCTCAATATGTAAATAAATGTTGAGATCCTCTAATGTCGAATAATAAATAACTCCTCCACAGGAGCGCTTTATTACCACGAAACGAAGAGCGTTCTGGGGGTTGGAGGTGGGGTTCTTTGTATACCAACAAACCTGGTTTGGCACTCCAGTTGTCAACTTTATCTTGTAAACTTTTTAGCCTTTTACTGACATTTCAATCAGATTTTTGAGGTTTTTTTGATAAATAAAGCGATTACAGACGCTATCATAACCAGTGGCACGCTTTTTTGCTGATTATTTCGATTTTTTTAGATTTCTGGCTTAGCTTGTCTACTCTTGGGGTGTACTCTCAAAATACAGCAAAGAATTGAAGCTACACTTAAAATATTTTATACTTTGGAGTTCAAAGTAAGTACTATGAGAAATTACGCTGACAAACAAGAGCTAATTTTAAGTCAAACCACGGCGAAAAGTCTTCAGCAAAGAGATTTCAGTGGATGTGACTTAAGTGGAATTGATCTTAGAGCAGTTGATTTAAGTGGAGTTAATTTGATCGGAGCAGATTTACGTGGTGCAAATCTGAGTGGATCTATCCTCTTAGGTGCAAACTTAAGTAGTGCAAACCTAATGCAAGCTAATTTACGGGATGCTTATTTGTATGAAGCTTCTTTGTGTGAAGCGAATTTGATGAATGCTGATTTAACCTATGCAAATTTATGTGGGGCTTTTTTATGGCGGGTGAAATTAAACGGAAGTAACTTGTGGGGAACTTCTTTGTGTGGAGCAGATCTTAGCGAAGCAGATCTTAGCGAAGCCAAGTTAATTGAAGCATCGCTGATTGAAGCGAATTTAGTCAGAGCAAATCTTAGTCACGCAAAGCTATGTGGCGCAACGCTTTTGGACGCGAATTTAACAAGAGCTAACTTAACTGGTACAGATCTCACATGGGCAAACTTAACAGATGCAAACTTGAGTGAGGCAAACCTTTGGGAGGCAAAAATGGATTTTACAAAGCGACGAGGCACGATCATGCCTGATGGTACAGTTCATGAACCCCAGATTGTCTTTTTTTAAGTAAGTTTCATCCTTAAGGGAGATAAGTACATCATTTGTAATTGGTCATTAGTCAATTGTAAATATTAATGACTCATCACAAGGGATGTCGCAGTTATAGTTTGAGTCACAGACAGCTACCC
>JAQYWO010000379.1 GCA_029379215.1 Rhizonema sp. PD37 | reverse complement strand
CCGATGTGGAAAGTTGATAAAGATTTCGCAGTTCTTCGTCTTCAATGTATGTTGGAGCAAGTTGAGGAATGTTATTGTCAACGAATTCAAACAGTGGCTGAGGAGATGTGCTTACCACTGCCTTCAAATGTTCGATGATCAGGTTTGTATCCACGCCACTGGGTTGACCGGTTAATGCTTCTTGTACCAGTAAGCTAATGGCATTCAAGCCCATAAACAAGTGATCGCTCACCTCAGTGCTAAGGGAAATTTCTTGACGCTCGATCTGCTTTATAATCTCTTCTATTTGATGGCTGAGGACTTCTACTGTCTCTACACCCATACTTCTAGAATCTACTTTTAAGCTATGAATTGAGCGCTGCAATTCCCACATATCGTCATCAGGAAATTGTTGCAGGTGCAGCAAGCCTGTTTCTAATTTTTGTAAATGTTCCGATGTGGAAAGTTGATAAAGATTTCGCAGTTCTTCGTCTTCAATGTATGTTGGGGCAAGTTGGGGAATAGTGTTATTGTCAACGAATTCAAACAGTAACTGAGGAGATTCTTTAAGCGCCGCCTTCAAATGTTCGAGGATCAGGTTTGTATCCACGCCACTGGGTTGACCGATTAATGCTTCTTGTACCAGTAAGCTAATGGCATTCAAGCCCATAAACAAGCGATCGCTCACCTCTGTGCTGAGGGAAATTTCTTGACGCTCGATCTGCTTTATAATCTCTTCTATTTGATGGCTGAGGACTTCTACAGTTTCTACACCGACACTTCTGGAGTCTCCTCTAAGGCTATGAATTTCCTGCCACAATTCCCACAGGGTGCTATTCTCTGGGTTTTGTTGCAGGTGTAGCAATCCTGATTCTAATTTTTGTAAATGTTCTTGGCTGGAAATTTGATATAGATTTCGCAGTTCTTCATCTTCTATCATCATGACAAATCCTTGGTTATACCAAGTTGTAATAAGTCAAAGTTGCGTCTGAATTTTAGTAAAGGCAGCTATAATTAATTGCTGAACTAAACCATATCCTTAAGTGTGAGAGCAATTTCATTAAGTTGCTGAGTACTCAACTTAGTTTGATTGATGCCAATAGCAGTTTCTCTAGCCCCCTTATTAATGCTGTCCATTGCTTGAACGACTTGTTGTATGCCATCAAGTTGCTGCTTAAGATTTAGCGATATTTGTTGGTTGTTCAAAACTACTTTGTTGACGGCTTCCTCTACACCAGTAAATGCTTGCTCTGTTTTTTGAGCGATTTGCACCCCTGCTGCGACTCTCTTCGTACCTTCCTCCGTCACCATCACTGTCGAATTAATCGCACTTTGGATCTCAGAAACCAGGACATAAATCTTTTCAGCTGATCGCTGACTCTGATCAGCTAATCGGCGAATCTCATTAGCAACTACGGAAAAGCCTTTACCATTTTCTCCAGCACGGACAGCTTCAACTGCTGAATTGAGTGCCAGCATATTAGTTTGGTTAGCTAAGTCAGAAACGAACTGAGAAATACTGCCAATTTGATTGGCTTGCTCACTGAGGTGTAGCATCTGCTCTGCAATTATTCCCACTTTCTTTTCCAGGGTGAACATATCTTCTAAGTTTATCCCTACTGCTTTGGTGCCGCTTTCCGCAATTTGAAGTGCCTGTTGTGCAGCCATAGCGGCAGCTTGTGCTTGTTCTGTTGACTGTCGGAAGGAGGCTTCTAACTCATCCATAGTGACGGTGGTTTCATTCACTGAGGCAGCTTGCAGACTTACTATGCGTTCTTGCTGTTCTACGGTAGAGAAAGTTTGCTGGCTAGAAGCAGAAATTCCATTAATCAATTGTTTAATCAAATTTGTCAGTTGACGTGCCCGCAAAATTCCCAGTGGTAGCACTGTAGCCAGAGAAGCCAAAATAATCAAGATAGCGACGATTTTCAGCGAATTAACAGAGGCATAAATGGTATCTTTTGGGGCTTGAGTGATAGCTACTAAAAAATCAGACTGCTTTGGATTGAGAACAATTCTTTCATAGGCTAAGATCTGGTCAGTCCCCTGACTGATAACTCCCCGTTGACTATGTAAGATTTGCTGGGCAATCTCTGAGGGATAATCTTTTTCCAATTTCTCATTTTTCTTTAGATCAGCCCCCCACTCCTTTTGAGGGTTGGGATGGGATATATAAAAGCCACGGCTATCGACGAGTATCGCCTTTTTGTCACCTGCATTTGCCTGTTTGATAATTTCTAGAAATCTGTTGGCTAATACATTAGCGATGACAATTCCTCTTTTTCTACCAGATGAGTCAACAACTGGTGTAGCATAACGAATCGTTGGTTTAAAGGGTTTTTCAATTTGACCTCTTTCCTGGTTCAACTCTATAGGTGAAGTGTAAACAACACCAGGAGATAACTTCATTGTCTCAGTGAAGTACGAACGATCCCCCTTGTTTTGCAGTGCTGTTGCAGGGATAACTTTGACATTCGTGCCGTCCCCATCGACTCGCACGATTTCCTGCCCATTTGCGTCTATATATCGCAACTGCATATAGAAGGGCTTCGTCTGTATCAAACTAGTAAAGGTAGTCTGTAACTGCTTGTTCCAATCGCTTCTATTGTTAGATTCAATAATACCTTTCATCTCTGGAGTTTTGCTCAAAAACAAGATATCATCACTGCTCCCCTGTGTAATGGCGTTGATCTTCTCAGCTTCATCGTCTAGCTGCTTTTCTAAATTACTTTTTGCTGTGTTGGATAAGGTACTTGTGAAAGAGATAATCCCATAACCTCCCACGATGAGTACGGGAACAATACTGCTTAAAAGCAGCAGGAACAGGACTTGATTCTGAAGTTTTTTTGGTGTCTGAAATTGTTTGATAAATGTCTTAAACATAGTGATTAACCTACAAATCTATAATCTCCAGAAGGCTTTTTTTCAAATAAAGGCGGAATAAAGTAAGAGAAATAACGCTCTAGTCAATATCTCCTTTATTCATAACGGAAGGCAGAAATACGTTTGCCGACGGGCAGGCATGTAATCCGTATTAGTAAAAACGACATAGATGGGTATGAAGTAGGGGCGAGTTTGCAAACCCGCCCCTATTTAAAAAAAGAACAAACAGGAATACAGGCAGCGAGGTAGAACGCGACGCCCTTGTGTAAGTCCCACGATTTAGAGTGTGGGAGGATAGTAGCATAGCTGTATAGCTGTATCTTAAACACCCGTAAATATACCATATGCTAATATGGACATTAAACTAAAAACAATGTTATATCAATAGGTAAATCCATGCAATCATAAAATACTTTTACTTGCTGGCTAAAAGCATTCAATAGTGATTGTACTTGCTATGTACGAGTATATATACATTTTTCTGAAGCATAAGTGTAAATTTTATATCAAAGACAATTTGTCAATCAGCAATTGTGCTTATCTTTATTCTCAAAATCGAGGTAAAAGACATGGTTTTTGAGATGGCGATGCCCAAGGGTTGGGGACTTCTGTCGAATCTCGTTAATCTTATAGGCAATTCCTGTATACCACCATACCCATAGCTCGCCTAACTTGATGAGCAGGCGAGCTATGAGTATGGCTAGGTTGACAAGTCCAACATAGGGTTAGGAACGGTATTGTAGATATTCAGAAAATGTTCTGAGTTTTCACTATTCGCACAAATGCTCAGTAGATAATTGGCTGGTTTCTACCTAAGGGTTGTAACTTCTGGCGTGGGAAAGTCGTTTCCCACGCGGACACGCCTACTAAACTAAAATAACGAAGCATTGTAACTATTGCAAAGAAAGGCCATCGTCTTATAGCACCTAAAACAACTTTCCAATTATTTTTTTGTCTGAAGTGCTTAAGAATTAATTCGCTGCAAAGTTTTTGACTGTATCCTATTTCAATCAGT
Organism: Rhizonema sp. PD37; assembly: GCA_029379215.1. Lineage (GTDB taxonomy): Bacteria > Cyanobacteriota > Cyanobacteriia > Cyanobacteriales > Nostocaceae > Rhizonema. The sequence goes on along the minus strand of JAQYWO010000379.1, from coordinate 3,774 downwards.
TTTGTATAAACTTCAGGTAATTCAGCATAATGTCTCCTGAACCATTCCTTAGGTTTAGTTTGGAAGAACATTGGAGAGGGATATTCTATATAAATATCTTTGGTTATCTTGACACTTCCTTGAGTCGCACAAAATGCAGTCCAATATATTTGTCCCTCGGCGCTATCAGGACTGGATGGCCATTTTTGTATAGCTAGTTTGATAGCTTCTGTTTTATACACCATCCCACTCATTAATCCTAAAATATAATCTGCTGCTAACGAGTGTTCAATAAATGCTTTACCATCTGCTCTTATTTCTTCATTTTCAATTTCAAAGACGCGTTCAGTGACTATCTCCTTAGTTGGTATGGAACGAATAGAAAAGTTTAATGCTAATAATGATAAATTTAGATGATCTTTCAGATTTTTTACTACGTAAGCAAGAGTTCTTTGCTGAATATGATGATCGTCCGCAATAACCCAGACATATTGACTTTTTGCAACTTGCATACAAGCAGCAAAATTCCTCATCAAGCCAATATTTTGAGGATTTCTGTTATATTTTATTGTGGTATTAGTGAGAGTTTTTTGCCAGGTTTTAACAACTTCTTTGGTATTATCAGTTGAACAATTATCAGATATATATATTTCACAGTCCGATTCAAAACCTTTCACAGCTTGAGAGAGCCAAGTTAATTGCTTATTAAGAAGTTCAGAACGGTTGAACGTGGGAATAGCTATTGTGAGTAATTTGTCCATTTTTACTTTATTAATTTTGCTAGGTAGCAATACTTAACTTACTCGATTTACACCCAGTGCTGTTAAATCTTGACAACCTTAGGATTGAGTTTCGCAATCAACTAGGACTGGTATAATTAAGGCTTGATGTAAAAAACAAAAGTGTGCCTCAATTCATCAGCTACTACATATTGAGAACTAGATAGAGGAGCAAAAAAATATGATTGAAACTTTTTCAAGTTTTGACATTCCTGAATAATGGGAAAAGGTGTAAGTTCAGGAAGATCATTCCAGCCGAAAACTAAGACACCTCCTTTACGCAAGCACTGAAAACACTGATTGATTGCTTCTTCGGTTGCTTCTTTACTATTCAGTCCGTGCCCAAAAACTCCAGTAAAAAATATGACATCGAAATAATTACCGTTTACATAATTACTCAATTTCTCAATCGAATCAATAATATGGTTTTTAGCACCATATTTTCTTTTACTTTTCTCAATTTCTATTGTCCAATATTCTTTACTAGCAAAGAACTTTTTGTAAAATTTTGTATACCAATCACAGCCAACAAATAGAATTGTTTGAAACTCGTCTCGCTCAACAAAATAAGGAATAATAGTATTTTCTAGTAAGTGGCGATCCGGGCAGTTTAGATGTAAATCAAATCCCCGAAGTCGATATGTATCCATGATAAAAAGTAAATTTTGAATTAAACGAACTAAGGGAGGTGGAAGTAAATCCTTTACAAAAGATTTTGTCAATGTCAGCACATTCATGATTTTATTCTTAACTCTTTGATAAGATGTTGACTAAGTATATTTAGTGAATAAAGCGAAAAAAAGCTATTTAGGTAGATGCATTTTTTCTAACTCTTAAAAAATATCTCATAGGGTAAAAAGAAACGTGCTAAAAAACCGCTGGTTAAACCAGGAATTTGAGATTGATAGGTTTCAATAGCTTGCTTTTTTTTATCTTGAACAGCAGCAATTTCTAGTCTGTAAGCATCAGCTATGTCTTTATATTTTAGATTAAAAGATAGCGGATTTTGCCAAAACATCCAAATAGGATATTGTAAAAGTTCGCTCTCGATTCCCGATGCAGCGATCGCTTCTTTGACCAATTGATAAGCCGCTTCATGGTCGCTATGAATATCTTTTCTATGAGGAACGTAAATTTCCTCTGGCATAAAAGACAGGAGTCTTTGAACTAAGCGCTCAATTATATATTGCCGTTGGTCATTAGACAAATCCTGTAAAGAGTTATCTGTTTGCTCAAGAAAATGAGCTTGCGAGCTTGCCACTCCCAAGATATTTAGGGCTTTCACAGCCTCTTGCTGACGAACATCTACAATCGTTTCTGGTGTAATCCAGTTAGGTCTTCCATAACGTCCATCAGTTAGAAAAACGACTTCTACAGGAACTCCTAGCGACCGTTTAAGGGCAATCAAACCACCACAGCCTAAAGTTTCATCGTCTTGATGGGGAGAAATAACCATTGCTGATTTTTTGCCAACTGCTAGTGGCTGACTTTTAAAATAAAAAATCCAGCGAGAAAGTAGATCAGCATAGATAGAACGAAGTTTCGCTCCGAAAGCAACTCTTAACTGACTAATAATTGATTGTTTTTCCATATCCAAGCCTCCTTATCTTTTTGACTGTGATTATTAATAATTTTATTTACAGTATTTTGATATGATTCTGCGAATTTTTCCCTCGTGTGATTGGTTCTTGCGTATTCCCAAGCTTTTCTTGCCATAATTTTGAGATCTGAAGTAGAACGACTGGCAATCATCTGGATAGAATTTTTGATTTCTTCTATAGATGATTCTTTTAAAATAAGGCCAAAGTCGTCATAAACATCTACACTTGATTCATAACTCACAATCGGAATTAAACCAGCGTGCATACAAGTGATCACACACCCTCCACCACCTTCTGAACATGAAGGGTAAATAATCCCCAAACAACTATTGGCAATTTCTATAAACTTATTACTGTCAATATTAACCCATCCAAAGGTGTGGATATTAGCGGTCATATATAGTTCTTGATAAAAGGCTTCCTGAAAATCTTTTTCTTTATTGATTGGTCCACAAATAGTTAAATGGTAGTCTGGCATTTCCACAAACGCATCTAAAACTAAATCTAATCCTTTGTGAACTAGTCCGCTGCTACCAAACCAGAGAAAACGCTTGTGACAAGCTTCAAAGTCTTTATCTTTAGGCCAGGGATAAACTGCTGGGCTAGAAATGGGAACACGGTAAATTGGCTTCTTTGCGTAACTAAAAGTATTAATAGTAAACTCATTCCCCAGAACTGTTGCACAATCAGCATGCTCAATTGCTAAGTTCGGTGTCTCAATTCTTTTTGGGCTGAGGACAATACTTTTTCTCCGTTGCAATGCCAGAAGTCTGTTAAATTCAGCCGTATTCTGGAATAAAATATGAGCTGTATCGCTATGTAATATTTTGATGCAATCTTTATTAAGCAATGGAGAAAGCAATTCTAACCGATCACGGATGTCAATGAAGAAGGCGTAGTCTTTTTTTGGAATAAATTTGTGATTGTGAAATTGTATGACATCAACACAATAGCCAAGAGCTAAAAAGGTTTGCGCTATTTGCCGACATTCCCAATACCAAGTGTGATCGTTAGGAATAGGTTCACCTGGTTTTAAAAAAAATGGTTCAATCCGGTAAGAAATCAGCACATTTCCCCGAGCAGCTTGTTTTGGTTTTAGGTAAACTATCCTAAAACATTTCATGTATTCGATGCGCTTCGCTACCTTATTTGTCAGAAAATAGATTGGGTGTGTAAAACTATTAATAAAATTAACTGTCATGGTAACCTCTAATACGCGTCGATATAAATAAACATAGAATTGATTCGACTGTAGCCGCTTGAGAGGATCATACAAATCATAAAAAATAAGTAAGAATAAAAATGTTTCATTACATACATTTATTATTATGTTCCTTTTAGCAGGAGTAGTTGCTCTTACCCCTAGGACATCGATTAGAGATTGAATATTTTTTTACAAAGCCAATGACTTAATT
>JAQYWO010000378.1 GCA_029379215.1 Rhizonema sp. PD37 | reverse complement strand
TCTAATACCAGACTTTGGTAATAAAGATACTAAACCCGATTTCACTAAGATACCTAATACTAAATCTAATTGATCTAAGTCTAATGATAAATGTTCTTTTAGCTCAATGTAAGTCTTTATATGACGGGGATCATTAGAATTTATGAGCAAATACAATATTAATTTTGCAGTACGTTCATTTTCACAACCACAATCTCTAAGTAATTCCTCCAAAAATCTCTGAAACAATTTTTTCTTCTTACCAAAAAGATGATATTGCTGTAGCGTTCTAATTTGATCTGTTTGAAGTTGCGTTCCTACTATTTGCAACTCAATTGGACGTACTTCTCCTGTCTCGCTAGCTAAATCTTTAACTAATTCATCAATCAATATATTTTCCAGGAAGAAGTGTGATTTTTTTGTTAAAGTCTGAATAACTACTTTAGCATCATGTATTGAAAAGTTCGCTAAGTAATAACGATTTCTGATTGTTAAAATATCGTTATTTATTACTGAAGTATTTGGTAGACGTTCCCATTCCAATAAATAATGCAAATAATCTTCCTGTAAAGACAAAATAACCTTTACATAAGAAATATTCAGGCAAGAATGTAAAAAATCATACAATATTTGCCTTTTTTTGGAACTTTGATAAACGAAGAAAAACTCTTCAAACTGGTCAAAAATTAAAACGGTTAACAGATTACTGTCAGCATTCTTACGCATTTGCTTCAAAATAATGTCTATTGAATCAACATTGCCAGATAATTTATTGCCCTTGACTTCTTCAAAAGCTTCTGTCAAAGATTGCCTTAACATCCCAATCCAATCTGTATAAACTCGTAATAATATAGGTAAGGTATCTCTGCCATCAATTGTTTGCTGTTGCAAGGTGGGTATTAGCCCTGTCAGTAAAAGCGAACTTTTCCCTACTCCTGATTGCCCATGAATTACTATTAATTTGTGTTCTGTACTACTAATTTTTTTGATTAACCGTTTAACATCTTCTTCACGACCAGGAATATTAATCGTTGAGGTAATAATGGTTTCTTGATTCTCAAAGAAGGGTATTACATTAATGATTTTTTGCTGTGAATTTAAAGAATTTACACCTGCAAATGCTCGAAAACCATACTTATGCTCAATCTGTATTTTTTGCTGCTTTATTTGAAAAGCTTCAAGATATTTACCTTGCTCAAAGTAGAGTGAGCGTAAGTTATCCAAAATAGAAATATAAAGTTTTGGCTCATACTGCTCGTGACTTTCTTGTATTGCTATTGCTATTTCTAAATTACTAATTGCTTCTCCAATTTGACCTAGACGCTGTTCTGCGGTTGCTAAAATAAACAAATATAATCCTTGAGAATTAGGTTGAAAGTTGGCAACATCTGCTAATATTTGCAGTGCTTTTGTAGCTAGTTGCTTTGCTTCACTCCAGCGTAACTGACCCAATGCAGCCTCTGCTAAAAAGCCATAATCTTGAGCTATTTGCTGTGGAACACCTTCGGAATTTTGATGTAGCTTTAGAGCTTGTCTTGCAAGGTTATTTAATTTTTCCCATGCGTTGAAGCCTCGGAGAATTTTACCTAATTTAGAAATATGCTTAACTACTAAATCTGGATGTCCTTTCTCAAAAATATCAAGACATTGTTGAAGATAACTTCTAGATTCTTGCCAATATAGTTCATTCTCCAAAGGATTTTGTTCTACATTACGATAATAGGCTAAAGTAATGTGAAGTAGTAATATACCTTGTCGTTCTAAATGATGACTTTTTTGCCAAAAGTTCAAGCTTGACTGATAATGCTCTAAAGCAGAATCTATCTGATTATGTAAATAATAATTTAAACCAATAACGAATTCAAGACTAGCTTCCACTACAGACTCTAATACTTGTCCGCAATTTTGCAAATTTTTGCGAGCCGTTTCTAATTCATAATAAGTTTTGGGATTGAGATTGGTATCGTTGGCAAAAATTTCATCAGTTTTTTGATGTAAGAAATGTACTAACTCATCTTTGGTCAGTGTAAACTCAATTCTAGTTGCCCAATTTGCGAAATCTGTCGCTAATCGATTCAGCTTTTGCACAACTCGATCATTCACCCACAATAGCATCGGAAATGTAAAATTTTTCCTAAACTCCTCCCGTACATACTTGCTTGAAGTAAGAACTTTATTAATTTCAGTTACCGACTCTAAACCAAAAACCACCAAGGCAGATGGGTTTTCATTTTCCAATTCTGCAAGTATGGTAGAATAAAGAGTTTTGGCCGACGCAGTTAAGGTAATTTCTTTGATTTGCACTGGGGATTTTTCCCGCAAGCGTTGTATTATACGATCACGCAGCTCTGCATAATTACATCGCACTAAAATCAGCGAAAATTCTCCCTGAGAAAGTCTAATCGCCCGTACTAAGGTTTGCAAGGATTTCTCATTTTCCGCGTTGACATCTTCTGGGTAGTACGGGTTCATAACACGAATTCTTTTGCTTCTGCCAAAAACGGATTGATATCAAACCAAGAGCCATCATTATCTCGGTATTCAAATACAAACATATTGGCTATTAAAAGTTGGTATCGTTCCTCACCTCTTACACTTTTGTGTTGCGCCACCTCACGTAATAATTGCCACTCCTCAGGTGTAATTGCCAAAGTAAGCTCATTCCGAATTTCTCTAATTACGCTTTCTAAACAGTCACGCGACAGTGGTGGTTCTTCTCTTTGAAGACAACTGTAAAGCAGCATTAGCAAGTTCCGTACATGACCACCGCTCACTCGGCACAGTCGCTCTAAAGTATTAGGACTCTCAAAAACCTGTGTAATTAAATTTCGGTTTTGCTCCCAACTTACACCAGGAAAAGCTCTTGCCATGACCAATTGTTGCAGCAGAGCAATTCCCTGCTGGTATTCAAAACCATTCCTAAGCTGGACCGGAACCATTGACAACACTTTGGGACGTGTAGCAAATCGATTAGTAAGCCTTCCTAACGAGTTGGAAAACATTAATACTAAGGGTATCGTATAAACAACGTGACAATTTAGTTTGTTTAACTGTTCACCACGCTCAACAAATAGATATTCTGGCTGAAAATAACCCACTGGCTTAAGACAATTATCTACTCTATCAAGATTGTCGATAATTACTACCAGTCCTTTTTTGCCTTTCAGCTTCAGTTTTTCTCTAGCGATCTGGAGCAATTCTTTGTTAATTGCTTCTAAAATACCGTTGGTACGTGGTTCTAAATATTGCCTCAGTTGATTGCGAAGCTTAGGGCTATCTTTGGTTCTGGCAGTAATTTTGGCAATAGCTACAGAGAACTCAACTTGAGAAAGTTCTATGGGTGTGAGCAATAACTCTGCAATTTCTGTGAAGAGATTTTGAAAGTAACCCGGTTTTATATTAATTTTTATTGCTTCCAGACTTTGACTGACCTCACGGGCGATCGCCAGTAAAATATCTGTAACATCAATATCTGCCATATCCAGACTTTGGCTGGACTCAAAATAAACGACATGAAACCCCTGCTGTTCTAACTCTGCTTTCAGCCGCAGTAACTCAGTAGATTTCCCACAACCAATATGTCCTGTAAATAACTGGCAAGTTGGCTCATCCGGGGAGAGACGGGTGATAGTTCGACCCAATTCCTCAATAATCTTACCACTACGCACTTGGGAAAAGTCAATATAATACTGCTTATCCTCAGCTTTGCCCATAACCAGAGTCTTGCTGGGGTTACAAACCTGAAAAAACCTGACTAAATCCAGTCTCATTGCTGCTTCCTACAGAATAGCTAATCATGCTTTTCATCACTGATATTCTACAGATGAACAAGCTGCTATTTCGGTAAAATGAAATTAAAGTTACAACAAGCATAATTCCTTGTTCCTTGGCTGTGCTAGGGAATGCTACCTTTCAAGGAACGAGGAATTCGCGGATAAGCTTTACTCCCGAACTGTATAAGATTACCTATCTTCTCTACTTCTTTCTTGGCGTTCTTGGCGTCTTGGCGGTTCATTAAATTAGGTATTCTTCGGACGGTTCGGGAGTAAACCCTTGCCTGACTAACTTTTGCAAGACTTGCTTTTCAAATTTCCAGTTTTACACCCTGAATCGAATAATCCAACAACTCCATCGGGTGCATGACAGAAATTTCCTTACCCTGCAATTTTAAATGCTTGGTAATTTGCATAGTACAACCAGGATTAGCAGAAGCGATGAGATCGGCACCAGTATTTAGTAAATTCTGCACTTTTTGCTCACCCAATTCCTCAGCAACTTCTGGTTGGAGCAGATTGTAAACTCCAGCACTGCCACAACACAATGCGGCATCTATTGGTTCTCGCAGCTTTACTTCTGGAATTTGTCGCAACAACTGACGCGGTTGAACGCTAATCTTTTGTCCATGCAACAAATGACAAGCATCTTGATAAACTAATGTCAGTGGTTTATCGGCAATAGGCAGTAATTTCGTTGTTAAACCAACATTCGCTAAAAACTCTTGTGCATCTTTAACCTTAGAAGCAAACGCCTTTGCTTTTTCTCGATATTCTAAGTCATCTTCTAGTATGTGACCATATTCTTTCAAAGTATGACCGCACCCGGCAGCATTGATAATCACTACATCAACGTCAGTATCGGCAAAACTATCAATCATCTGCCTTGCCAAGGCTTTTGCTTGTTCTGTTTGTCCTTGGTGTTCGGGAAGTGCTGCACAACACCCTTGAGTTTTAGGAATTACAACCTCACAACCATTTGCTGTTAAAACCCTTACTGTAGCTTCATTCACAGGTGAAAAAAACAACCGTTGCACGCATCCTAAAATTACCCCAACTCGGTAACGTTTCTCCCCCTGCGCCGGAATTATATCTGGTAAATTATCTTGAAATGATTTCAAACTAATTTCTGGCAGAATAGTTTCCATAGCTGCCAACCGGGGAGATATCAACTTCAGCAAACCAGTTGCACGTACCAGTTTCTGCAAACCTAACTTTTGATAAATCCACAATGGAATTAGCAAGATTCGTAACAAATTGGGATACGGAAACAAAGAAAATATGAGTTGGCGAAACAGATTATCTAACCAATTCCGGGAATAATTCCGCTCAACTTGGTGACGAGTGGCAGAAATTAACTTGTCATACTGTACACCAGAAGGACAAGTCGTTACACAAGCAAGACATCCCAAACAAGAATCAAAATGTTGTACTGTTGCCGTGTTCAGCGCAATCTCACCCTCATTAATCGCATCCATCAAATAAATACGTCCACGGGGGGAATCCATCTCCTTGCCAATTACTCTATAACTCGGGCAATTTGACAGACAGAATCCACAGTGAACACAAGTATCAATTAACTTAGGCTCGGGTGGATGATTTGGATCAAATCCATTTAAATCTTTTAAAGTAGCTGTCTTACTTACTGAATCTTCTACGATCATACTGAGTTCTTTTTCCTCTCTTACCTACTCCCGAACCGCTGTAAGATAAGTAATATAGCAATACTATATGGGTTGTGAACACTGTCTGTGTATTTAACCGCCAAGGACGCCAAGGACGCCAAGGTAGGAAAAAGAAAACATAGTTCATAAACTATTTAGGATTGCTGTAAAATTTCTTCTCCTCTTCTCCCTAAACGGTAATATAAAAAGCACCGAAAGGAGTATGAAGGTTCGTGTTCTAAATTCCACCCACAAAACGACCGGGACTCAAAATATTCTTAGTATCAAACTGTTCTTTTATACGACGCATTAACTGCAAACTATTACCAGTATAACCCCAAACATCTATTTTTTGTTTAACAGTCACTGGTGCTGACAGGATACTCAAAAAGCCACTATGAGAATTTAAAAAATTTCGCACCTGCAAAACCTGCTCTTGATTCTCAAATTGCAACACCCCTAAACCACTACCGACGTGAATCAAACCCATCTCTATTTGAGTTAAAACTTGAACAGCAGCAGTCGGTATCACTCCTATTTTGCAAGTGATTGTATCGTTGGGTGAAGAATAAATTTGTTCTCGCAATAAGCGCCACAGATCGGCTTCATCCTCTGCTGCATAAATTTTACCAGCTATTCCCAGTTGCTCTCCCAGTTCCAGAAGTCGGGTGGACTGTTCTTTCACACTCTCAGCAATACTTTGGAAGCGAACGATTAATGCCACTCCTGTACCCAACTCCAATTTAGATACCAATTGAGTTGACAGCAAATCAGCCTGAGTTGGTGTGAGTGCAGAACTTCGGAGAATGTCAGCAGCTCGGGATACAGCTTCAGCTGTACCGCTTAGTACCACTGTCCCTGACAACTGCGGCGACGGGTAAACGCGAAATGTGACTTGACTTATGACTCCTAATGTGCCATAAGAGCCAGTAAACAATTTCATCAAGTCGTATCCGGCAACATTTTTCACCACTCGCCCCCCGGCTTTAGCGATTTGTCCATCAGCACGTACAAAGGTAATGCCCAATAGTTGATCGCGCACACTGCCATAACGTTGCCGAAATGAACCTGTATCACCAGTGGCAACTATCCCACCAATGGTTGCTGTTGGCACTGTTGGATCGAGAGCCAGAAATTGTTTGGAGTGTGCCAAAATGGCTTGGATATCAGAGAATTTCATCCCAGCTTCTACAGTGATAGTTAAATCACCCACGGCATGTTCGATCAGTCTGTTGATGTGTTCTGTACTTACTACCACATCAACATTTTTGGCTAAACCTCCCCAGGTGAGTTTACTCCCACCACCACAAGGTAGAATGCACCATTTGTGGCGATCGCATTCTACGATAACTTTGGCTAGTTGTTCGGTCGTCTGGGGATAAACAATACAACTCGGAGGAGTTTGGCTTTTGATCGCCTGTAAGATAACTTTTTGCTGACTGAGTGCTATGTCTTCCCAGCCGACAACATTTTCTTGACTGATGATAGATGCAATACTGGAAGCGATCGCTTTCATTAGTTTAAACTTGCCCGCTAATTAACCTTTTAATATAGTCTCGTAATACTTCAGCCATTGATATTTGTTTTTCTTCAGCATACTTCTTCAGAGCTTCGTACTCTTTTTCGTTGACATTAAACTGGATCTTTTTTTCTCTTCCCATAACTCTGAAACTGGAGTCATCATTAGAGTATAATGCCCTTTTTGGTTTTTAGCTAGATGGCTATCTGTTCAGTTATAATTTGCTATTACATCAACGTCTCAGTAGTTTTACTAGATGTATAAATATGTACTGATAGCAGGACTCTCTCTATTTTATTCATATCACCTGCTTAATAAGTATTAACCCCGAGGTAACAATGTCTTTTTTCACTTAAACTATGAATAGGGAATTATCTTTCTTTGTATTTTCACAGTTTATTAAATAGACATACTTCGGACAGTTCGGAAGTAAGATAATAAAACCTCCCTTTTCAAGAGCAGCAACCTTCTTGCTGTGGTTCTCATTGAGGAGTCAACGCAAACTCGAATACTTAAAAGTGTCGATTCAGCATGAGTGTTTTTCCTTCTTCACGCAATACCAAACTGTATTTCTCTCTTGATGTAAATGCCCGCTGCTAATAAGTCATAGATAAAATATTAATCTAAACTACCACAGATACTAATGGTAGTCACTTGGATTAATACCACTCTCCTTAATATTTTAAAATACTTTCATTCTGAATAACGTACTTGAAATA
>JAQYWO010000377.1 GCA_029379215.1 Rhizonema sp. PD37 | reverse complement strand
CCTCAAGATTTTTTTATATTTACTCATATTTAGCTATGGACAATCTCTTTTTACGGCTAGAGAAAGCTTATGTAAAATTCTTCAATATTCCAGCAATTTTCAACTCTACTCTGAAAAGTATGCGGAATTTGCCTTTTTAATTCCAAGTAAAAAAAAGCCTGAATTTCAGGCTTTCGAGCAATTCCAAGTAGGGGTAGTTCACACAGTTGCTACCACATCCCCAGTTTTACTTGTATCGTAACCGCCAAGAACTTCTAATTGTGAGTGAACCAACCGATGTCCCAAAGTGCTGAGCAATTGCTGCACTGGTGCTTCTTCTAAATATTCCTTGAGAATCACTAAATCGTAGCGAGAGGAATGCAGAGGAATAAATTCCAACCCAAAGGTAGCAGCTACTGATGCCGTGCTAATACCCACATCCGCAATTCCTGTGAATACGGCTTCGGCAACATGGTGGTGACTGTTAACAATTCTGTCAAATCCTTTCACAGCCTGGAACGGTATTTGCTTCTTTTGAAGAGTTCGTTCCAAAAGCATTCGACTGCCGGCACCGAGTTCACGGTTGACAATACTTGCTTTCGTTTCCACCACATCACTAATAGTTTTGATTCCCATTGGGTTACCTGGTTGCACTATCAGTCCTTCCTCCCAGACACCAAGAGTAATCAAAACGGCTGCTCTTTCGTTTAAAACTTTACGGACAAAGGGAGTATTATGTTCTCCAGTCTCAGGATCATACAGGTGCATCCCTGCTATATGAGCTTCACCTCGGCATAGACTGTGCAGTGCCGCCATGCTATTGGCGAAGTTATACTGGACTCTCAACTGCGGATGCCAACGTTCGGTAGTTCGCCCCCATAAGGAAATCACGGGCGCACAGCCAGCAATCACGACAGTGTTTTGAATTGCATCTATGTTATCATATACCAGCTTAACCAAGACTTTATCTGTACCTACTTGCTTCTCACGCTCTGGATACCCAGGAGTATTTCCTTCTCCTGCGTTCATGCGCTCGCTCTTGGGTAACTTCCGTTTGGCGGGACGCAACCCCTTTGATTGAATCGGAGGAAGCTCTTGATCCAACGTCTCGGCCTCCACACTTAAGAGCCGAGTGTTTTTCTGACTCAGTGTTTGAGCAGGAGCAACTGCCTCACCATCAGCCGGAATCATTTCTAAGCGAAAAGCATCCTGACCTACTAGCGGATAAGCGATCCATTGTCCACCAACCCGTGCTAAACTAACTCGTATCTGTTGGTTGCAGGGAACAGATTTGGCAAGAGTTGCTTCCACTTCTTGTAAATCCTGATCGAACCAGAAGAGATCCTCGACTTGACAGCCCAGTGCTTTGGCTAGGTGAAGTGTTATGGTAACTGAAGGAGCATATTGTCCCGACTCTACACCACTAATCGTCTGACGGGTAACGCCAGCTAGTTTCGCCAAATCTTGCTGACTCATGCCCAAGCGGGTTCTGATTGACTTTAAGTTGTTGCGAAGTTGACTATCCTGCTTCATTTGGTTGTAGCTTTGCGTTACAAAAAGTCATTGCGTATTTAACCATCTATGCTATAGCAAAAGTACAGTTTTCTACCAAACCTTATTTTTCATTCAATACGTGGTACAAGGAGACAGAAGAGAAATATTTATACGCGGATTATATTTAAACCTATTTCTAAGTATCTGGTTATTTCTGCTACTCTCTTTCAGTGGTGCGTTCAAGGCAGTCTTGCCGGGTGAAAGAGGGTTTCAACGTTTTGCACAGATATCTTGGGTTTGCTCACTCATCAACCGCACATGATATGATTGTTGAGAAGATGAGTTGCAAAAATTTCTGCGACTTGTTTACATGAGTGTGTTTAGAAATAGAAGCGATCGCTCTTATTATATTAATAGTTCGGGATAAGAAGTTGTTATAAGCGCTTCAGCGCTTACTACAAACTTTCATTTATTTATGACGACTTACTTAGTTATAAGTAAAAGCTTTGATTTGAAGTTTTTTAAACACTCAAAATTTTCTGAGTGGATCGGCATAAGCGATAAATTCGTAGTTGCTAGATTTTTTTCTTAGCAACTACGAACGAAATCTAACAAGTTTACATTTCGTTACATAGGCTAGTTTTTTATTGCCTATCTACTGAGCCTGTTTGTCAATCCCCTGATGATTTGAGAGAACTACAGGTGAGTTTTCATACAGAAATGGTACGAGACAGAACACTGCTCTATGTCCAACGAATCTCTTTTGAACGAAAGGCTCTTTCCCAATCGTTTGCAAGCACTTCCATGAGATTGACCATTCCTTCATAGCCAAAATATGGTTTGTCAAGATAAGTTTCTCTGTTGGTTGGACTGAAGACATCAAAAGCAATTTGGATTCCCAATTCCTCTGCCATGTATTTTTCCCATGCTGAACCAATCACAGCATCAACACCAGACTCTTCTAATGCCTGTTTAATCTGATATCCATCGGCAGAATATGCTATACGAGCAGTAAGACCAAGGCTGTGTAGTTCTCGTTCTAAAACTGAGCGAGAATCAGGCATTGCCGAGCGAAATAATAATACTTCAGGAATCATCTCCAATTCTTCAAAGAGCGTTCTCACCAGTCCAATGCCCAGCGTTCCATCAGTAGATACAGCAACTCTACAGTTACGATAACGGGGAATAATCATCAATGCTCGTCGGCGAAGTGTATCTACAACCATTTCTTCGCCTTGTTTTATCAGGGGTTCCACCCTTTCCTCGATGTTGAAATGTGCTGCCAATGCGTTCAACCATCGAGTCGTGTTTTTGACACCCACTGGTAAAGGTATATCATCAAGGATCAGGGGGATGTCATGGGTGTGTTGCATTTTTCGAGCAAACTTATACCCAACATCATGACTGAGAAGAATATTAGCGGTTGCCTGACCAGCTTGCTCCAGTTCTTCAAATGAGGTATTGTGGGAAAGTACAGTCTGAACTTTGATCTTTAAAGACTTTAATGTATCGGTTATCCACTTCAAATCAGCCCACCAAGTAGGATTCAAATTCGCCTGTGGGGCAATGATATTTACAATTCTCGGCTTCCTGCCCCTTCTCTTGGTCGGCCTTTTTTTGATGAAAGGAAGTATTGCCTCTAAACCCATGTTCAAGCCATCATAAGCATTGCCTCTAAACCCACCGGCAAGTAAAGGAACGAGTTTAGCTTTGACATCTGGCTGAATCTCATGGCACAATCCCTTAATATCTTCACCAATAATATCTGCCGCACAGGTACCAACGACAAACATCACCTTAGCATCAAAAGATTTATCCGCCTCTTTAATCATACCTTTGAGTTTCTCAGACGCTCCCATCACGATGTCTGACTCAAAAAGACGAGTACAACCTACTTTCCGCTTGGTGAAATCAACCTCATGGTTATCATATCCAGCTGCGACAGTGGACGCGCAACCTTGTGGAGAATGAATCACAATACTGACATCTTTAATGCCAGCAACCGTAGTTGCAATACCTTCAAGGGCACAACCAACAACAGGATCTTTACTATGGTCACAATTTTCAAAAGTTAGTCCAGCAGACATTTTCCCTCCTGTTCAATAGAGATATTGGTGCTTGGTCCAAATTTCACTTGTTACTCGTTCATACATTTTCCCCGTCTCTTCTCTGCATATACAGTACAGTCGGGCAAATCTTGGGCTAATTTTCCTGTGAGCGATTGAGCAGATGCTAACCCTGAACTCTTAGGGAATACCATTTGCTTTGTTAATTCACTGCGAGGTCTAAAGCCATATTGGAGTGCTGTTTTAATACACTTTGCCACTTTCATGGCTCCGCGATAGCCGAATCTGGGACGATTTAAGATAGCATTTAAATCGACGACGGGAATATGAGGGAAACTCAAAGATGAACCAAAGTATACGACCGAATCCTGATCAAGACCACCAATAAATTCTAGTAATTCATCTTCTGTTTGTTTCATGGACTCGTACTTACCAAAGGCAAGCGTCCCCTTCGTAATGAGGATTTCTGGGTCTAACCCGGTTTCCAACAAGTAGTCTACGCTGGTTTCTCGTGCTTCGGTACTCCAGGGATGGAAGTTATAGATGACCACACGCATCCCAAAATCACGATCTAACATGTGGGCAAGGGACAAGCACTTGATAGCGTCATGTCCTTCGATAATTGCTAACTTCCCTTCAATATATTTCTTAGCTTCTTCAAATTCTGTCTGAATTGCAGCATATTCCCGAGACATCAAGGCATTTGCTTGTTCTTCCTTGCCTAAATATTTAGCAGCCCCTTCGAGCCATTTTTCTGTGGCTCTGATTCCATAGGGAAGGATCGTAGAGTTCAAGGGAGTACCAAACTTGTCTGACATGGCTTTACCAATGGTATAACCAAGATCCAAACATAAGGTACAGTTGACTGCTGCACTCGGTGCTTGTTTGAGTTCTTCTAAAGTACAGTCACCAGCAATTACGCTGTGAACTCTTGCACCCATTTCTTCGATTAGTCGGACGAGTTCCTTAACATCAGTTTCTACTTCCGTCCTTTCCGGGCCCATTTTTGCACCCACAATATTGACGGCATCGGCTAGTTGTGCTTTCCGTTCTGGAGTTGGTGGCTCCATAAAGTCTACAATTTGCCGAAATACGATATCAAATCCGCTGCGATACTCTCCTGCAAATCCTTCACAGTGTATCGTCATGATCTCAGCATTGATTTCGGTGCTTGCCTTCTTGACTACGTCATCAACACAGTCCCCAATAATTCCAGATGCACAACTCGTTGCAACAACGATTGCATCAGGATGGTATTTTTGATCGACTTCTCGAATTGCGCCTTTTAATTCTTTTTCACCACCAAAAACTACCGACTTCTCACTCATGTTGGTAGTCACCACAGGTTCATAAGCAGAACCACTATTGCGGCTATTAGTCAGCTTGTATGCCCGCTTTACACCGTAGGCACAACCACTAGGACCATGAGAAATGACGATCGCATTTTTAATCCCACTTAAAATTTTTGTTGCTGTCCAAAATTTGCAGGGTCGGGTATGACTACCTTGTAAGCTGGTTTTTATCTTACCCTCTTTTGCCAAACGATAGAGTTCGCTTAAATGGCCGTAAAATACGACATTCTTATCTATACCTGTTGTAGCAGTCATGTTTGCTCTCTTTGTCTTTCGTAAGCTTCTATAAGTCAGTTGGAGTACACACAAGTTGGGGCGGGTTTAATCTCATCACCTGTGAGTCAATGGGTGATGAGATTCCCGACTTCTTAAAGAAGTCGGGAATCTTGCGGATCGTCAAGTCCGTTCTTCAGGTGATTACCAGACGTTTAAAATCCACTCTTTTTCGCGCTTGAACTCCATATCTGCAAACAATGCGTTGGCAATGGTTTCAGCTAGCCATTCTGCTCCTTTATAGCCAATTACGGGGTATTTCCATAGACCCGCCCGGTCAAAGGTGGGGAAGCCTACCCGAATCATTGGAATATTGTGATCGATACCGATATATCGACCCTTGGAATGACCCATAATCAAGTCAATTTTGAGAGATCCATCTTTGATGCGACGCTCTAGTTCCCAGAGGTCTGCATTCGAGATGACTTCGATGTCGGTAGGTGAGATGCTTTCCAGAGCCGCAATTCTGGGGTCTTTTGCACAAGCCTTGTTATCATCCCCCAACAACAGCAGTACTGGCTCTAACTCACATTCCAAGCAAAACTCGGCCAGACCAATGACTAAATCGGGATCTCCGTAAATAGCCACTTTCTTGTTGGCAAAGAACATATGCGCGAGATCGGCGATCGCATCGATAGCTTTCCCCCGTTCTCTGACTAAAGATTCTGGTATTGGTTTGCCAGTCAATTGGCTGATATTTTTCAGCCAGATGTCGGTGTTTTTGATCCCAATCGGTGTAGGACCAATAATCGCGGGAACCTTAAATTTCTCGTTTAAAAATTCAGCCGAGCTACCCCCTTCATATTTACACAAGGCAATGGTTCCCAATGCATTGGCAGAATCAGCGATGTCTTCGATAGTTGTATTGCCAAAGGCAAAACTGTTCTTATCGGGCATGGTGGGCGCATCGAAAGTTTCTGTATCCATCAAGATGTTTCCGGGAACATCCATCTGTTCTAAGACGCGCTTAACTTCCGTGACATCTCCAGGGTTCAGCCACCCGGTAATGATGTTCAACTTCCCATTTGGTTCGCCTTTTTTTGCCAAGCTAGAAATAATTGCATGTACGCCAACATTATAGCCAGTAACTTGACTGCCTTTGTAACTGGGAGTATGCACAGCAACCAGCATAACCTTGCGATCAGGATAGTCTTTCTTTATCTGACGGTTGAGCTTGTTAATCGTTCCTTCGACGTCGTCCCCAATCGTCTCGGTTGAACAAGTTGTAATAATTGGAATAATCCGTACATCGGGATATCGTGCTACTAGCGTCTTTACAGCTTCCTCAATACGTGGCTGTCCTCCAAGGACAGCGCTATTTTCATGAAGCGAAGAAGAAGCAATATCAAAATTTTCCTTCAAATGCTGCGAAAAGAGGAGCCGAACAAACATACTACATCCCTGACCGCCATGCACGAGGGGGATACAATCTTTTACTCCGATGGCCGCATACTCGGCACCTGCCGGCTGACAAGTAAAAATTGGATTGATAACTCCGCTCCGTTCTTTCTGTTTGACGATGACAGACATGGTATTTACTCCTATGTGGTATAAAAACTCGTGATGTTGTTTGAAGTTGCTCTTTAAAGACGTGAATTATCTTTTGGAGCTTTAGGAAATGGAGCGATGCCTGCTTTGAGCGTTCGTGCTTTGCTCTACAA
Source organism: Rhizonema sp. PD37 (assembly GCA_029379215.1). Classification (GTDB taxonomy): domain Bacteria; phylum Cyanobacteriota; class Cyanobacteriia; order Cyanobacteriales; family Nostocaceae; genus Rhizonema. The sequence goes on along the minus strand of JAQYWO010000377.1, from coordinate 876 downwards.
GGGCCAAGAAGTTATACCATTTCACTTTAAGGTTGATACAAATAGGCGGCCTGCAAGCTGTAGTATAATAGGCACAAAGAGGAGAGAAATCATTTGTATCAAGCATTTATCGTGAAATGGTATCAGCTTGACTTGGCATAGATTACAGAGAATGTTCTCTCATGTGTTGAAAAGTAAACGAGATGTTTCTCTGTAAAACTGTGTGCGATCGCTCCGTAATTATTAGGAAAGTTTCTGGAATCTTGGCTGCACCAACGCAAACAGTAGAATAAGACTCTATTTCCGACTCCAGTTAAGCAACGCCTATCATTTGATTGAATAGGCGGTTCGGTAGACATCAGGTGAAACATGACGAGTTCGTTAAAACCCTTGGTAGGGGCGAAGAACTGTTCGCCCTTACACATTTTTCTAGATGTCTAACTGCTTTAATAGAGCGAATGATGCAATTCACCATTCCGGGAGTTAGTGATCACAATACCCATCAGTCTGATTTTAACACAATCCAGTAGTGTTTTCTTTTGTGCGTTCTCCATCGTACCTAACCATTGGAACTTTTTATTCAGGTCAGCCACAAGGAGTTTTGCGTCTGCATAAAAAGCGCGATCAATCAGGTTTTCCAGAACCACCTGTTCCCCAGTCAAGATTTTAGCAGCCTGACCGAGAACACCATGGATGTTTTCTTCCCTATCCCATGAGCGCGAGTGAAACTGCCACAAACACCGTTGTTGTATTAATGAGGTAATTTCCTCAGTTCGATCTTGAATGTAGGTCGCGATTTCGGCAGATTGGATTTGAACGCGTACGTTGGTTTCCTCAGCTGTCTTTTGAGCGGCTGGAGCGGTTGCTTCAACTGGCTTTTGAGCGGCTGGAGCGGTT
>JAQYWO010000376.1 GCA_029379215.1 Rhizonema sp. PD37 | reverse complement strand
CTTTTTAAAGAAGTCGGGTATCTAGATTTTTAGATTGCTATAGTAATTGTATAAAAAAATAAAATTTTCACACCATTTTGATAATAAAAACAGATGAGGTAGTTATGGTCAAGGATATAAGAAAAGATTCCCAACCCAATAGCGACTCTCACAAACCAAGCATGGGTGGGGGAATGCCGATAGTTGGCTATTGGGCAGAAAAAACGCTGACTCCTGAAGGGCTGTTGCTGTGGAAAACATTGTTTCACAAGAGTGCTTGTCTTTCCTGTGCTTGGGGAACGGGAGGACAGAAAGGAGGATTTAAAAATGAGGATGGCGAAACTTTACAACGCTGTGCGAAGAGTGTTGAGGCGATCGCCTCCGAATTACTTGAACCAGTACCGATTCACTTTTTTGCTAAGCATAATTTAGATGAGCTGAAGAAACTGACTTCTCAACAGGCTGATAAATTGGGTCGCTTGAGTTTCCCAGTCATTCTTAGGGCAGGAAAATCGCATTATGAAAAAATTTCATGGGAAGAGATTTATCAAATTGCCGAAGCTTCATTCAGCAAATCTCCCGAATGCATCGCCTCCTATAGTTCAGGTCGTTCTTCCAATGAAGCAGCTTATTTACTGCAATTGCTGATTCGCGCCCTCGGTTCCAATAATCTGGCTGATTGTTCCGATTTGTGCCATGCGGCTTCCACCTTGGGTCTCAAAGAAATGTTCGGCTCTGGAACTTCTATGGTAAGCTTGGAGGATTTGAAACAATCTGACTGTGTTGTACTGATAGGTTCCAATGCTCCTGCCAATCACCCACGCTTGATGAACGAACTGATTCAACTGCGTGAAAGGGGTGGCAAAGTCATCGTCGTCAATCCGATGGTGGAAGTCGGGTTAGTCAAGTTTGCTTCTCCTGCCTATCCAATCAAATCTTTGCTCACAGGTTCTGAGATTTCCTCACTTTATGTCCAACCGATACCGGGCAGCGATGTGGCACTGTTTGTTGGCATTCAAAAGTCCTTAATAGAACAGGACATGGTTCAATACTCTTACATAAAGGAGCATACTCAGGGATGGGAGGCAGCGATCGCACACGCTCAAGCCACCTCTTGGGAAAAGATTACAGAGGTTTGCGGTGTGTCTAAGGAGTTTCTTGACCAAGCGGCTTGCATGATCGGTCAGTCTCAAAGAGTTGTCTTTGCTTGGGCAATGGGAGTCACTCAGCAAGAAAATGGAGTGGACAATATTTTCAGCATCGCCAACACAGCACTCTTAACAGGTAATGCAGGTAAAGTTGGATCTGGAACCATGCCGATTCGAGGACATTCCAACGTTCAAGGCTTTGGTTCAATGGGGGTGACAATTAGGCTCAAAGATGAGATCCGCCAAGCCCTCGAAAAACTCCTACAGCGACCTCTGAGCCGCGTACTGGGTTATGATACCCGCGCACTCATCGAAGCTGCTGATCAGGGGAAAATCGATACCCTTATTTGTTTGGGGGGAAACTTGTATGCTGCAAACCCAGACTTAACACAAGCGAGCAGAGCTTTGTCGAAGATTGAAACAATTTTTTACATCTCCACAAAGCCGAATCTCGGGCATTTTCACGGACTTGCTCAACAAAACACCATCATTATTCCTGTCTTTGCAAGATTCGAGAATCCTCACAAGACAACCACCGAGTCTGGGAATAATTTTGTGCGGCTGAATGACGAAGGCGATACCCACTTAAAGCAGGAGGATGCAGAATTGATCTCCGAAGTGGAATTCTTGACAGAAATTGCCCATAGAATTCATGGTGATTCTCCTGTTAACTGGCGTCAACTCCAAAACACGAAGTATATCCGGCAACTCATTGCTCAAACCATTCCCGGTTTTGAACAGATGGCAACAATTGACGAGACAAAAGAGGAGTTTACTATTTCTAACCGAATCTTTCACCAGCCAAAGTTTCCAACTAAGTCTGGTAAAGCTTCAATGTTCGTGACTCCCCTACCCCAGCTAATACTTCCTTCAATAAAAGACTTTAATGTGCCTTTTCCTACAAAAGGAGTTGTCCTCGCTTTAGGAACCGGACGCAGTTATTCTCAGCACAACACTGTAGTCTACAAGGAAGGAGACAAGTTTCGAGGAATGCCACACCGAAACTGCATACTGATGAATAAGTCGGATGCGCAAAGTGTTGATATTAAAGAGCATGAACGTGTTACCGTCCAAGGAAGTGTAGGGAAGATGGAAAACGTCGAAGTTATCTATGGTTCAATCAGGGAAGGTGCAGCGTTGATGTTCTATCCCGAAGTCAATGCGATCGTCCCTACTAATGCCGATCGCCGTTCCGGTACTCCTGCCTTCAAACGAGTGCCAGTTCTGGTTTACGAACCGTGAGAAAGGGGAACACTTCAAAAACAAGATACCCGACTTCGTAAAAGTTCTCGGGGATCTGTCTTCACGATAAGGCAACATCTACCTGTTTCAGCAGTAATTCTAGAGTACAAGTATTATTTAACACAATATCAGCCAGAGATGCTTTCTCTTCGATAGGTAACTGACTACTAATTCTAACTTGTGCCTGTTCTTTAGTTAAGTGATTACGTTGTATTAATCTTTGCATTTGTTGTTCTGAGGAACAACGTACAACCCAAATTTCTGTGACTAAGTCAGTCATTCCTGCTTCAAATAGTAAAGGGACGACTAACACCAATTGCTGCGAAGGTGAGGCGGCAATTGCTTTGAGAAAGCGATCGCGCACGTAAGGATGAATCAACCCATCTATCCAGTTGCGTTCCTCAAGACTATGAAAAATGATCTCACCTACCTGCTGGCGGTTGAGGTTGCCATCCGCAAGTAAAATTCGTTCACCATAACGTTGGGCGATCGCTTGAAGAATAAGGGAATCCTTAGATACAGCATCCCTAGCATAAAGATCTGCATCCAAAATTGGCAAATTATACGCACTAGCCAAATAATTGGCAACAGTCGTTTTGCCTGTAGCAATTCCTCCAGTTAAGCCAATAATGCGGGACATTATAAGTCAGGAGTTAAGGTAGGGGCGGGTTTAATCGAAACAACATTGAACCAAACACAACATCTGATAAAACCCGCCCGTAGAGTCAGCGCCTAATTATTATTCTTCGTTATTTCCGTTATATAAAACTTACCCAAAGCTACCCATTAATATATATCTTTGGACTTTGGCGTTTACTTCCTGCTTCATCCTGGCAACGTCGGCGTTATCCAGTCCACAGACTAACCTCACTTAACTAGCGATTTTTGACAAATTAATCGCCGCGTTCAAATCACGGTCAATTACAAAATCACAATGATTGCATTCAAACACTCGCTCTTTTAAGGTGAGTGTTTCTTTCAAGGTTCCACAATTTGAACAAGTCTTGGAACTTGGGAACCAACGGTCAGCGACAACCAGCTTAGAACCATACAATTCACACTTGTATGTCAATTGCCGACGGAACTCAAAGAAACTCATATCAGCTATTGCTTTAGCCAGTTTATGATTAGCCATCATACCGGACACATTGAGGTCTTCAATCACTAATGTGCCGTGGTTCTTGGCAAGTAATGATGTCAACTTATGCAACGTATCTTTACGAATATTAGCAATCTTTTTATGCAATCTAGCTATCTGCATTTGCGCTTTCTTCCAATTAGCTGAACCAATAATTTTATGACGATTCAACCATTGCATTCTTGAAAATTTAGCAACATATTTTTTATAAGACTTTGCACCTAAAATTACCTCACCAGTACTAAGAGTTGCCAACGACTTGACACCAAGGTCAACACCAACAATACTGTTTGAACTTGATTTCTGTTGCTCTACCTCGAATCGAAAACTAATAAACCATCTATCAGCTTGGCGAGATATTGTACAAGACTTGGTTAATACTTGAGGCAATCGTTCATAAGTTTTGAGGACTCCAATCACAGGTACTTGAATCTTGTTATTGCCGAGAATTTTGACTGTACCTTCCAATGTAAAAGATTCACGTTTACCTTTCTTTTTGAATTTGGGAACGCCAGCAGTCTTGCGAAGCGAGCCTACCGGAAGCTTCTGCCCGGCAGATTTCGCGCGAAGTCTCGGGGAGAGAGTACTCTCTCCCCGGAGCTTCGCATTAAAACAACGTTTCCAAGACTCACGCAAAGCAAAGAGTGCCTGTTGAGGAGTACTCTTGGAGCATTCGTAGTACCATTCATTTTTAGATTTTACCAATGCCACTAACCATTTATGTAAGTCAATTGCAGTAGGAAATTTAATTTTGGAATCAGGATTAGTTTTATTATGGTCGAGTATTTGTTTTGTCAAAGCCAAGCCCCAATTCCAAGCATGACGCGCTACTCCACAATGTTTCGTCAATAATGTGCGTTGCTGATTATTCAGTTTCAATTCTGTTTTAAATCCAAGTAGCACGGCAACTCCTTAATCCATTCTCGCGTAGGCTTGAGACATATTCCAACCTTGTTTATCTGCGTATGCTTGAAGCTTGTCTAATTCTTGCTGAGTCAGCAAAACCTTAAACCATCTATCTCGTTTAGGCATTTTTCTTTAGTGATGCATGGTCTTAATATAACCAATATTAGACCATGTATAAAGTAGTGAAAACTGAATTAAAATGTAAAGCTACCCAAAATTGAGTAGCAATGGGTAGTTTTGTCAAACAATTTAGTTACAGTTAATTACCCTTGTCCTCCTCCACAGACCATTTAATCAATGCTTGAGTCAATCCTTCTAAAGTATATTCCTCAGCTTCCAAATCCACACGTCCAAATAAGGAACGACAAGTTTTAGAGGTTTGAGGACCAATGGAAGCGATACAAACTCCTGCTAAAAAATGTGCGACTAAGGACTCAGTGTCTTCAGAGTTTTCAGAAAACACCCTTTTGATGATTTGATAGAAAAATTGTACTGTTTTGGAACTAGCAAAGGTAACTACGTCCACTATTCCACTTTGAAGTGCTAACTCAGCCGTTGGGGGAATGCTACTGGGACAGTAAGATTGGTACGCAGCTACCTCCACCACTTCTGCTCCTTTAGCAGTGAATTCTTGCAGCAAAACTTCCCGTCCGCCACTTTCCACTCTAGGAAATAACACCTTTTTACCTGTTAATTCCTCAGGAAAGTTCGCCACTAGCGAGTCGGCGACAAAGTCTGGGGGAATAAAGTCTGCTTGGAGAGAGTGTTCTTTCAAACTTTGGGCTGTTTTCTCACCAACAACAGCTATTTTAATTTTCGTTAAAGTACGAGCATCCTTTCCTTGTGCAAGCAGGCGTTCAAAGAAATAGTCTATGCCGTTACTGCTTGTGAGAATTAACCAGTGAAAGTCAGATAGATGAGCGATCGCATGATCCAATGCGTCCCAACTCGAAGGCGGACCAATTTCTAATGTTGGCATTTCAATCACAGTTGCGCCTGATGAGGTGAGAAGTTCTGTAAATTGACTGGACTGCCCTACCGAACGTGTCACCAAAATAGTTTTATTGGCGAGGGGTAGGTGGGAGGAAAAAGGAGTAGGATGCACGGTGTTAGCTACTGAGACATCTCAATATATTTTCTCAGGTCTCTACGCCTCTCTTTAAATATTTAGATGTAGTACATTAGTTCCATCTGGCGTCGAGCTGCTCGCAGTTCACAAAGGTTTTGCAGTGTATACTTTTGCCAAACTCCTTGAGCCGCCTCACACGCTTCCTGCCAAGTTTCCTCAATTACTTTAATTTCTAACGTTTTTTGAGTGGTCTTCTTATCTTTAGTTGATACATCAGCGTCTATCCCTTCTATACAGTTCACAGTATCTAGCACCGTAATCTTTTCCGGCTCTCGTGCTAAAACATATCCACCTTTAGCTCCACGTATGCTTTTAATTAAACCTCCACGTCTTAAAGTTGCCAGCAGTTCATCTAAATATCGATTCGGTATATTTTGTAATGCTGCAATTTGTTTAATTTGCATCGATTCGCCACTGGGATAGCTTTTTGCTAGTGCGATTAAAGCGAGAAGTGCATATTCTGTTTTATTTGAAATTTCCATAAGTCACAATCAATTTATTGAAAAATGGTGAGTAATCAGCTGTTATCGATGAGTGGTAAAAATGTATACTTTGAGACTAAAATAGAACTCTTCTGCTGATAGCTGACAGTTAACTACTAAATAGACTGTATCCCAGCCCAAACAGGACAATCAGGGTGATAATCGCGTAGGTATAATCTTGCTGTCGTAAAAAAGCTAAGAGAGAACAGGCTACCCGAATAACTGGAGTAGCAATCAGGAGCAGTAATCCAAGTTGAATCAAGCCACGGCGACGGCCTAACAGAACAGATGTTGCAACTTCTGGTGGAGAGCGAAACTCTGCTGGTTCTCCGCGAAAAAACTGGTAATTGACCGTCTCACCACCGTGGTTAATCAGGTAAAAAATACCACCAATTAGTACTAGAGTGCTAGCTAGGAAAACTCCAACTCTTAACAGGTTGCCGATAAACTGCTCAAATCGCCGCTCTGAAAATGTACGTTGATGCACCATCCCTAAAGCCTCCCTGTGAACCCTTTATAAATCATTTCCAGCCCAAGCACTAAGATAACAAGGCTAAAAATATTTCTCAGAACCTTCACCTTAGCTTTAACAAGTACTTTTGTCCCTAACAACGCACCGAATAGTACTCCTAACATAACTGGCATTGCTAATCCTGGATCGATATAACCCCTATTAAGGTATATCCCAGCGCTCGCTGCTGCGGTCACCCCAATCATAAAATTGCTAGTGGTAGTCGAAACTTTAAATGGGATACCCATGAGTTGATCCATTGCGAGCACTTTCAGCGCTCCAGAACCAATACCCAGCAATCCTGAAAGTATGCCTGCCACAAACATCAGTCCAAATCCCCAGGGAACACCAACCACGTTGTAAGACTGCTCTCCTGTTAGAGTTGGGTAAGTGCCACTCAACTTGAGCCGCGTTGCCAGAGGATCTAGTGGCAAATTTTCTGCATATTCGGGTGAAGGTTTGTGGGATAGATATGCTGAGAAGATTAAAGCAATCCCAGCAGTGACAGCAAGCACTGCTGTAGATACCCATCCTGCCACAATTGCTCCGACGATCGCGCCAAACGTTGTCGCGACTTCTAGAAACATCCCTAGCCGCAAATTTGTATAACCTTCCTTAACATAAGCAGATGCGGCTCCACTAGATGTAGCAATCACAGATACTAAGGAAGCACCAATTGCGTATTTAATATCCACGCCGCACAACACCGTTAGGAAGGGAACAATTACCACTCCACCGCCTAACCCTGTGAGCGCTCCTAAAAATCCAGCACAAAAAGAGCCGAACCCCACCACTAGCGAAAACTCTAGGATGTTCAATTTGCACCCTCCCCCAAACTTCCAGACTTTTGTGTGCTACGTAGGTAACTTCACTATAAAGACTCTATTTGATAGATGCAAATGTTTTTTATTTTCAATTTGATAAATAAAAGTGATTAAAGGTTTGACAAACGAGTGAAACTATAACACGTATGTCTAGATAATTTCTCAGTTGTATCACATATGTTCTCGCCCTCTTCCCCTACTCCCTCTCCCAACTTTGGGAGATAGATATCCGTTAGGGCAATCTTGAGGGTATTGTATATGTGACTCAAACGATCACCTGTAAAGACACAATAAATAGCATGTCTTTACACATATGTTAAAAGGAAAATTTGACGTTGCTTTCATCAGTAAACCAAAAAGTTTTTCTCCAAAGAGCGACCGCTAAAATACTTATATGTTT
>JAQYWO010000003.1 GCA_029379215.1 Rhizonema sp. PD37 | reverse complement strand
GATTAGTATTATATTATATCATAACTAACAAAGAATCTTTAGAAAATTTGTTAGAATCAACCAGTAAGAGTGAAATTTTTAATAAGCACTTACACTATCTAGGAGTGAAATTACAACAAGATTCTCAGTTATGGGATAGTTTGAAACAGATTGTAAAATCGCCAGTTGAATTGGAGACTGAAGTGGTGATTAAGTTAAAAAGTTTAGGAGTCATAGCTTTGGAAGGTAATCAAGCTATTGTCAGTTGCCAGCTATATCAAGACTATTTTATAAATTTCTTTGGAGAGTGAATTGCGATGCCCTTAGCCACGGCTTAAGCCGTATTGCTCATGCAATATTCGTCATCAATTATTCGCGCTTAACAATCTCCCGAAAAACTTTTACACAGTCATAGCCTAAGTCACAAGCGATAACATCAGACTTCCCCCCAGTATATGACGGCGCTTAAGAATGCTACCATCCCAAACAGCTAAAGCTCTTGTATTTCCAGCTTTTTAATTTTTACTACTCATAGAAGCAGTATGAGCGACTATCATACCATCCCTGAAAGGAATGGGCTTTCCCGTCAAGCTTCCTGTAAAATGTAAGCTGTGATAATGAGCATACTGAGTAATACTCAGCAGTAGGTTATCAGCTGACAGTTAATTAAGGTAACTTGGGATCAATTCTGGTTAGGAGGTTGGTAGTCACTTTGGTACACAACAGCAGTAATTCACAAAATCAAGTTTCTAGGCAACAGCGCATACAGTACAACTTCGACAACTTTATGTCGAAGGGAGGATTTTCAGTCTTTCTGGCATTACTATCGTTATTTTTTAGTGCTTTCGCTTTAATGACAGTTGCTCGTTACGTTTCGGAATGGTTTTTCCCCAATAAAGATCCACAAGATTATGGAGAATTTCCTTGGGATGTATTCGTTCAGCTTATAGGTTTAAGAGACACCGGAGACAACGCCAATCTCGCCACTAAGTTTGTCGGTGTCATTACAATTTTTGTTGGTTTAGTGTTGTTCTCTAGCTTGGTTGCTTTCATTACCCAGCAATTTGAATCCAGACTTGAGTTGCTGCGTAAAGGGAGAAGCATAGTCGTCGAGGAAAACCATACCTTAATTTTAGGTTTTGGCGACAGGATTATAGATATTGTCAGAGAATTAGTGGTAGCTAATGAATCAGAAAAGGATGCAGTGATTGTTATCCTCTCTCCCGAAAGTAAGGAGGATATGGATGATTTTCTCAGAAATAACTTAATAGGCACGATAAAACCCACAAGATTAGTAACTCGCAGTGGCTCAATTACTAGTGTCAACGACTTAAATAAAGTAGGAATCAAGGATGCTAAATCGGTTGTCATCTTAAATGAAGCCAAACCCTCTGATCCTGAGGATATTAAGACTTTATCTGATGCACGCTTACTCAAAGCGATTTTAGCAGTTGTCGCAGCGAATGGGGAAGAAAATTTACCGCCCATCGTTGTAGAATTATATTCAGAACAATATCGCCGACTTGCGGAGAATATTGTTCCTGGAGTCGTGACGACTCTGAATGAGGCAGATATTTTAGCTCGAATCTTGGTTCAAACCTCACGAAATGCAGGACTTGCGGCAGTCTATTTAAACTTGGTAGGCTTTGAAGGAAACGAATTCTATTTTTATCACCCTGATTCTAACTGGCAGAATTTAACCTTTGGTGAGTTGCCATTTCATTTTTCTCACGGGATGCCTATCGGTGTACGTCATGCAGATAAAACTCTGACAATCAAAGCTAGTAAAGATTACAAGTTAGCTGATGATGATGAAGTTATTATCTTGGCAGAAGATGACTCAACAATCCAATTCTATCCACAACCTGTAGTGCAACCTAAACAACTTAGCTACGCCAATCAGTCACGAATTTTAGAGAGAAAAACTGAAAAGTATCTTGTGATTGGCTGGAATAGCAAAGCCCCAATTATTCTTAAAGAATATGCGAAATATTTAGTTGAAGGTTCACAAGTTAATTTAGTAACCCAGGATTTAACTGATGAGGTGCAAGCGGAATTTGACGAAATCGCCAAAACCTATCCCCATATTAAGATGGAAGCTATCCAAATCAGTGTAGATTCAGTCGAGCAGCTTGTAACTTTAAAACTTCAGGAATTTGATAGCATCTCTATTTTGGCAGGGAGTGGTGAAAACGCGGAAGAAATTGATGCCAAAGTTCTCACAATTTTGTTAGAACTTCGGCAAGTTTTCCGAGACTACACTGCCGAAACCGGAAACGAAGTTACCACTGAGTTGATTGCAGAGATTATTGATTCAGAAGACACTGATTTAGTCATCCAAGCAGGTGTGAAAGACTTTTTGCTTACCAATCAATTGGTATCTAAAATTTTAGCTCAAGTATCTCAGCAACCAGAGGTAATATCAATATACCGTGATCTATTCTCGGCTGAGGGTAGCGAATTATATATCAAGCCAATATCGCTCTACTTCCCAGCAGAACAGATTAGTAAACTGACTTTTGCTGACTGCATACTCGCTGCCCAACATCGTGAAGAAGTTTGTATCGGTGTTAAACTTCATGCCGCACGTCAGCAAAAAGATCACAACTTTGGGATTGACTTAGTTCCCAGTTTGAACAAGCAACTAAATCTAACTCTTAATGATGCACTGATTACTTTAGCTGAGGATGAAACTTGATGAAAGAACGATTTATATCACCATCACCGAACCAATTAAAAGTAAAAATTATTGACATGTTGAACTTTTAGAACAAAGTTTTGAGCGACTCAAACCAGAAGCTGATAAATTTACTCCCAACTGTTACTAATACAAATATGGACAAACAACAGAAAAAGCTGATGTAATCCAAGCTTGTTGGTGGTATAAAATCTGCGTTCAGATATTTTCGGGGGACTTCTCACTGATTTGGGTGCATGACACGTCAGATATGGAGCGATCGCACTCACATTACTGTTCAGTTGGAGACACACTGCTGTTAACTTTTGAGCAGTATCTCCAGTCTTATTGGACTTTTCAATTCAAAAAAGCGGGGCTTGATGCCAGAAGAACATCGGTGACATTACCACTGGGCGTTTAATGAGCGGACTCTCAAATATCCCAAATATTCCTGACACAATTAATGCAGGTGACATCAATTTTAAAGTATCGAAGACCTGATCGCAACTACCGATGTTTTGTTAGCCAAAGCTCAAATTGGGCAGGAAATATTTCAATTGAAGCCGCAGGTAGCCTCACTTTAGACGCTCCGGTTATTTGCTTTCTTTAGCGCAAACAGCTACCGAAAAGGGCGCGACTCTATAAAACATTGCTGAGAAAGTTTTGTCTAATCGGGAGTTGAATCACAAACTCTGTTTTTTGATCGGGTATAGAATAGCACCGCAGTGAGCCATTATGCTTCTCAGTCACAATCTGGTAGCTGATAGACAATCCCAATCCAGTCCCCTTACCAACTGGCTTAGTGGTAAAAAATGGTTCAAACAATCGTTCTTGAACAAATTCTGGCATACCTTCACCATTATCTATAATCTGAATCTGCACCTCATCAGAATTAAGCATCTGAGTACAAATTGTAATTTGACTGGGCTGTTGCTTAATCTCTTCAAACGTACGCTTTTGATCTCGTTCTTCGAGGGAATCCATAGCGTTGCAAATAATATTCATAAACACCTGGTTCAATTGAGAAGCGTTGCACTCAACCAACGGCAGGTTGGCATAATTCTTAACCACTTGAATTTTCAAGTCATTCTTAGCTTTCAAGCGATACTGTAAGAGCATCAGCGTACTATCAATACCCTCATGGATATTAACTTGTTTCATCTCAGGTTCATCCATACGAGAGAAGTTCCGTAAAGATCTCACAATCTTTTGAATCCTATCTGCGCCGAATTCCATTGATTCAAGTAATTTGAGCAAATCTTCTACCAGGAAATCTATGTCGATCTCCTGGGTTTTCTCCTGGATTTCCGGCACTATAGGACAATGTTTTTGATACAACTGTAGCAGTGTTAATAGCTGTTGAATATACTCATTGGCAGGCTGGATGTTGGCATAGATAAAGTTCACTGGGTTATTAATTTCATGCGCTACTCCTGCGACTAACAAACCCAAACTAGACATTTTTTCATTTTGTATTAGCTGAATCTGCGTTCGCTTCAGTTCAAGTAAAATATTTTCTAGATCTGTTGCTTTTTGCCGTAACATGGCTTCTGACTCTCGTAAAGCGTTTTCAGCTTGTATACGAGTACTGATATCACGCGCAATTTTCGAGGCACCGATGACTTTACCAGTTTTATCTTTAACTGGCGAAATCGTTAGCGAAAGATTGATCAGCGTCCCATCTTGACGTTGACGTACGGTTTCAAAGTGTTCAACTCGTTCTCCGAGCTTCAATTTCTCTATAATTTGGGCTTCCTCGTTCAAGCGATCGCTTGGAAGAAGCATTGTGATATTTTTACCGATCGCTTCACTTTTTTTATAACCGAACAGTCTTTCTGCCCCAGTATTCCAGCTAACAATGACTCCTTCCAAGGTTTTGCTAATAATAGCATCTTCTGAAGAATCCACTATTGCCGCCAAACGAAACACAGCTTCTTCAGATTGTATACGAGTACTGATATCACGCGCAATTTTCGAGGCACCGATGACTTTACCAGTTTTATCTTTAACTGGCGAAATCGTTAGCGAAAGATTGATCAGCGTCCCATCTTGACGTTGACGTACGGTTTCAAAGTGTTCAACTCGTTCTCCGAGCTTCAATTTCTCTATAATTTGGGCTTCCTCGTTCAAGCGATCGCTTGGAAGAAGCATTGTGATATTTTTACCGATCGCTTCACTTTTTTTATAACCGAACAGTCTTTCTGCCCCAGTATTCCAGCTAACAATGACTCCTTCCAAGGTTTTGCTAATAATAGCATCTTCTGAAGAATCCACTATTGCCGCCAAACGAAACACAGCTTCTTCAGCTTGTTCGCTTGCCCAGTTTTCCATATTAATTTACTTCCTAAATTAATAAATAGAACACACCCAAATTCCTTGACTAATATGCTTTATATCCAGTCGTTATCAATCGAGCATTAGGATTGTACATACCTATTTGAGAATATTTATATCCATGAATTCCACAGTTCTTAAAAATTGCCAAACAACTAGTACCCTTTGTAAATATAAGCTTTTTCATAGTATAACCCAGTACTTCTTTTCTCTTCTTTCAACTACAAATGTATTTTTCATCATCAGTAATCTTATCGAATATTATATAAATTTATTATGATAATTGTATGTAATACTTATTATTTAGGAACAGAAATTTTATATACTAATTTTAAGCTATGCTAAAACTTCACCTTTGCAAGCGCAGACTTCTGCAATAGGATATATTTGCATCTGAATCAATGTGGCGATCGCCCTTATTATAACTGATAAAAGTAAAAATTTTGGCTTGCATTAACGAAATACACCCACTTCTGTCGAGGTTCGTTTATACTCGAGAGTTAGTAAAAGAATGCGAGAGCCATTGTTCTGCCAACAGTTTATTAGTAATACCAGTTCTCTATGAAGATGCAACTTCTCAGATCTGAACTACCCACACCACTTTATTACCGTAGGCTAAGAAATTCGTTTTCGCTTCTATTCATGGAGAAACGGTATGAGACGAACTTTTTTCGGTAATACCGTTTCACTTTAAAGTTGATACATTTAGGCTTGCAGAGGAAGCAGTTCTTGAGTGAATTGTATCAAGATTTTCGTGAAATGGTATAAATGCTGGATGTTTTTTCCTTCTCCGGGCAAAAGTGAATAAAAAAAGACAGTAAAATTTAGCACCTAAGTTATAAAATCTTGAAGTCCTGACAATCTTTGAAGGTTATGGGAATTGTTAAGCGCAATCGCCGCTGGGTGCTACTAACCGTTTTTATTCTTGCATTTTTGGTGGCATGTACGGTTTCTTCAAGAAAAACCGTTCAGCAATCACAACACAATGTCGTCATTTTTGTTGCCGATGGGCTACGTCCAAGTGTGATCAATGCTACCGATACTCCCACATTGCAGGAGATTCGGGAACAGGGAGTCAACTTTATCAATACTCACTCTCTATTTCCTACCTTCACGACTGCTAACGCTTCGGCGATCGCTACCGGACACTATTTGGGTGATACAGGTGACTTCAGTAATACTATCCAAGTGAGCGCTCCGGTTCAAAGTGCGAAAAATAGCCTAGTTCCCTTCCTAGAAAACAATGCTGTGCTTCAAGAAATTAACAAACAGTTTGGCACCAACTATCTCAACGAAGAAACTTTACTATCAATTGCCAGAAAAGCAGGTTTCAGTACTGCTGCTGTCGGCAAAATCGGACCAGTTTTGATTCAAGATGTTACACTGCAAAAAGGTGAACCTACCATCATTATCGATGATGCCACAGGTTCACCAACAGGAATTGCTCTTAACTCTGAAATAACTACTTCGCTTACCAAAAACTCCCTACCACTAGCAGCACCATCACGCGGGGATAACGGCAAACCAGGCGACAGCAAGACACCAGGTACTAAAGTTGCAAATACAGTCCAGCAGAAATATTTTGCCGATGTGACAACAAAGGCAATCTTACCACTTTTCCAACAACGGCAAAAACCATTTATTTTAGTTTATTGGTCTCGCGATCCTGATGGCACACAGCACAACCACGGTGATAGCCTTAACCAAATTGTTCCGGGAATCAACGGTGCGACGACTCAAGCCGCCCGCCAAAACATGGATAAGAACCTGGCGCAAATTCGCAACACACTTAAACAATTAGGTTTGGATGCAACTACAAACATATTTGTGACTGCAGATCACGGCTTCTCAACAATTAGCAAGCAAAGCAAAACTAGTTATGCCGCATCACTTTCCTACTCAGATGTGCCAAAAGGTTTTTTACCACCTGGTTTTCTAGGAATAGATTTGGCGAATGAATTAAAATTACCTCTGTTTGATCCCGATAACAAAAATGCCTCTGTCGATCCAACTAAGGGACAGTTTTCTAAAAACAATCTTATTGGTAAAGACCAGACAAATCCAGATATCATTGTTGCTGGAAATGGTGGTTCTGATTTGATTTACTTGCCTAATAATGCTAACAAAAAAGCCCTTGCCAAACAGATTGTGGATTTGCTACTCAAGCAAGATTATGTTAGTGGCTTGTTTGTAGATGACACCTTGGATTCATTTCCCGGTACTTTGCCCTTTAGTGCGATCGCCCTTCGAGGTGCAGCACGGACTCCTAAACCATCAATTTTGGTAAACTTTCGCTCTTTTGATACAGGTTGTGGAGAGCCGACAGCATGTGGAGTTGAAGTTGCAGACACCCCCCTACAACAAGGACAAGGAATGCATGGCAGTTTCAGTCGCGCTGACACCTTCAATACCATGATGGCAACTGGGCCTGACTTTAAGCAAGGGTTTAAAGACTTAACTCCTGCAGGTAATGCAGATGTTGCACAAACTCTCGCGAAAATGCTAAAGTTAAAATTAACCGCTCAAGGTAAACTTGTTGGTCGGGTGTTGAGTGAAGCATTAATTGGCGAACCCGACAACGTTAACGCTAAGTCTTTTACGCTCAAATCTTTACCTGCTGCCAATGGTTTAAAGACTATCTTGAAGTATCAAACAGTGGGAAGAACGCGTTACTTCGATGCTGCTGGATTTCCAGATCGTACTCTTGGACTTTAAAGAGACGGGAAATACAGTTTTGAAGTGCTGAGTATTGAGAATGAAGAGAGAAAGGATATAAGTTAAATTTTCTTCACTTTCTTGTAACTCAGCACTTCAAAACTCAGTACTTATTTAGGTGTTGCTGTAGCTGGAGAAACTTTGACATTCACCTTCACGCTCTTAACACCTTTGATCTGCTGTGCGAGGGTGGGAATTTTGTTCAGTTGCTCTTGTGTAGGAACAGTTCCGGCTACAGTCACAGCCCCATCTTTGGCATCTACTGCCAACTTGCTAGCTGGTAAATTTGCCTCTAACTTATCGCGAACTTCGCTTTTCAAATCACCACTAGCTCTGTTTGTATCACCACCATTAGCATTATTACGCTGCTCGCGTGCTTTAATATCAGATTCTAGCTGTTTTTTCCGAACTGGGTTAGTCGCATCGTCTTGGGTTTTCTGAGATGTTTCTTGAGTAGGTGCATTGCCTGCTTCATTCGTATTGCTAGGAGCATCTGCACTGGTTTTAGAGGTGTTCTGGCAACCAACAGCACCAATCATCAGTACGCTACCAATTAGGAATGGAATAAACTTTTTCATTTTCTCCTCACTTAAATATTTTTGGCGATTAATTGATTAGTGTGCGAGGTTGATAAGCAAATTGTTTTTTAACTCTTGACAGCAAGTTACACTAGACAATAAAAGTGTTTTACAAACTCTGTTATAGCAGTCCTATTTTATTCATAGAATATAGATAAATACTGTTAATAACATTAAACGGTTCACAGTCAACTATTAACGGTTGAAATGCACTCGTTTTACACTTTTAGTCAGAATTACTGCTCGCCGTCCCTTATTGAGTTTCCGCTATTATTTATCAGATTGAGATAATTTTCATCATCCGATAGTTAGAGCTATCTCTCTGTCAACAGATATATTATTTTATACAACAGCAAAAGAAGAGCTATGAAAATGCAGCCTTACAAGCGTACAGTAACCCCTTGTTGATAGTGTTCAGGGGAAATTGCGCCAAGAGAGTGTTCGGTTCTACGACTTCCAACTGTACACAAATGCTTATAACCTCATATATATGGCAAAAAAAATGCTGTAAGTGTCGTCCCTCTTTGAAACTAAGGGGTGAAAATCTGTGTACAAATGGATATTACCAAGTCTGAGCGAAATTGTAGCTGATAGTCAATCGACTATAGCAAAAAATTCACCTGCCCACGCAGAACAGCAGTGGCGAGTCAGTGTAGCAGCGACAGAACAACTGTTGTTATCGTTAACAACGGCTTCACCGGAAGCCAGACAAAAAGGACTAGTTTTAGCTGCGCCAGCACCTGTCTTCAGCGATTCTAGATTAAATCAAAGTTTACAGACGGTAACTTTTACCGCAAAGCCATTCAACCCGTTAGCACTGATGCCGTTTCAGATGTCTGAAGCTCCCACAGTGACAGATGAGATGACTCCTCATGAATTGGTACTGCCTTTGTCAATTGCAGATCCATTAGCATTAGAGCAGTTTTGCCTAGTTTTTACAGAAAAATTTAGCTTAGTATTAGTGCTTGCAGAGGATGAGACTGGTAAGAAGGAGTTTTCTTTTTCGTTTGAACCTCATATTGTTCAGCAGGCTTGGCGAAGTCTTGGTGCGCGGATAATGTTAAGCAATCCAGAGCTATTTGCTGATTTGGAGGAAGTCGTACAAGAGTATTCTTTTGTAACTCCCGATTACCTCACTGTCATGAATTTTAGTCGATTTTTGCTTCAAGAATTACCACCCGACGAAGTGCGTTCTCACGAAGATAAAGGAAAATCCATATCAAGTCAACCAACTCCTCTATCCTCCTCCTCTCATCTTCGTCCTGATGTGGAATTACTTCAAGCCTTTGCACACGAAGTACGTACTCCTCTGACAACAATTCGCACGACGACTCGCCTACTCCTCAAGCAGCGTAATTTGCCTGTCAACGTTATCAAGCGCTTGGAACTAATCGATCATGAGTGTACCGAGCAAATTGATCGTATGGAGTTACTGTTTAGGGCTGCAGAATTAGAAACGTCTGCCCCCGCAAAGTCCACAAACACTCAACTGATGGCAATGTCTTTGGATGACGTTTTGCAACAAAGCATTCCCCGGTGGCAACAAGCAGCAAATCGACGTAACTTAACTTTGGATGTCGTTTTACCCCAGCAATTGCCAACAGTGGTTAGTCATCCCGCTATGTTAGATCGAGTGCTGACTGGGTTAATGGAGAATTTTACCCGTAGTCTACCTGCAGGTAGCCATATTCAAGTACAGGTCATTCCAGCCGGCGACCAACTTAAGTTACAATTATTAACTGACGATAGTATTGCTAGCTCCTCTCCATGTCAACCGCCCATTCGTAAAGCCATTGGTCAATTGCTGACATTTCAACCAGACACGGGTACGATTAGTTTGAATATAGCTGCAACCAAGCATTTGTTTCAAGCAATTGGAGGCAAACTCATTGTACGCGATCGCCCTCGTCACGGTGAGGTGCTAACTATTTTTCTGCCTTTAGAAGGATCGAAGGACTCAGAGTCTTCTTTTGGGACTAAAGAAAGAGAATGGCAAAGAACTCCTCATAAAACATCAGCCACCGATGCAGAAAAGGTAAAAGAGAAAATGCATAAGTAAGTCATTAGCACCATAGCTATAAAAGAGATTTATAAAACCCTTGATATTTGCAGCAAAATAAAAACTTATGCTTGTTAATGGAGTCAAGACGCTGTAGTTAAATGCTTATACTTCTTCATGTTATTTGAACACTCCCACGACTATAAGCCGTGGGATTTTTGCCTCAATAGTAAATTAAACCCGCCCTCACTGCCCATTTTTCAGATGAACTATAGGCAACTGTATTGTAAAGGTTGAACCCTCAAACAGTTTACTTTTCACAAAAATAGAGCCGCCACTGCGCCACAGTAACTGCTGCACAATTGTTAAACCCAATCCAGCACCACCAGGATCATTTGGTGCTGAAGGCCGCACACGGTAAAAACGGTTAAAGATTTTAGGAATTTCGTTTTCGGCAATCCCAATTCCAGTGTCGCAAAATTCCAGTTGCACATAATCACCGTGTACGCGTCCCCGCACCCAAACTTCTCCCCCGGCTCTTGTGAATTTGATGCTGTTGGAAAGTAAATTAATGAGAATCTGCTTTAGCCCGCCGCTCACACACCAGACATCTGGAAGTTCAGTGGGTACTGTATAAGCTACCATTACGCCTTTTTCTTGCGCTAGAGGCTGGTAAGTACTGACGACACCAGGTACGATGTCAGCAAGACGCACTGATTCTGAATTCATCCGTTCCAAATTGCGCTCGCTCTGCATGAGTTCCAATACACCTGTAATCAGTGAATTCTGGCGATCGCACTGGTGACTCAGCATCTGTAAATAACGTTGTTTCTGAGGTACTTTCAGACTCGGAGAATTTAACAAACTTAAAGCTGTTTTCATATGTGTAAGAGGTATCCGTAGTTCCTGACACACATTGCTTAAGTATTCATCGTTCAGTTGCTCTTTATGGTGCAGTTTCTGTTTTTGCTGCTGGCTCTTAGCTATACGGTTAGTGAATATTTGATAATTTATTTCCTCCTGCCGTTGCAATTGTTTTGCCAACAGTTGAGTCAAAAGTGTTGGCTCTGGTGTTGGGGGGCAAATAAAACTATTTGGTATGAATGGAGATAATTTTGAATTTATTGAATGTTCAATCTTATTCAAGACTCGTTGAATAATCTTACCCTCAAAAGTCGTTATAGCTTGTAACTTTGGAGTTTTATTTCCATCTAAGCTTCCCCATAAATCAATTTTACTTCTTTTAAGCGGTCTGTAAGCCAAAGTTAAACTACAAAACTGCGGCGACAAGACAATGATAAAATATTCTCGCCATATTTGAGGATCTAATTGAGTTGGCCCGAATAAATTTTGGGAAGCGTAAGAAGCAGAAATCTCCCCACCCTCAGTGTCTTCTACTGCCCCCAAGCTTTCTTCAATTTGGCAATTGTATACCGTACTAGACACACCAATTTGCTGATTGTAGCGTTGAATTTCCGAGTCCCAAATTTTTCCTGGTGGTAGCTTTACCCATAAAGTAGCAAGAATTTGTTGCTCAATTAGTAAATCAATTTGTGCCCTAATTAGTGACAGCAAAGTAGCGGGACTAAGAGGTAATGTTTGGGGAGGCGGTTGCATACCCAAAGCCAGCTGATATATTGATAGATTCTGAGCTAGAGCAACATTCATGAGTTAATAGCACTCTTCGGTTCGCGGTTGGTAGTGAGCTATAAGCCGATTGCCTCATCCCGATACGTTCAATTTTTCTAGTAAAGCGTCTCGTGCGTGTTCTCGATCATCAAAGTGTATTTTTTCAGTTCCGAGAATTTGGTAGTCTTCGTGACCTTTACCAGCAAGCAAGACACCATCACCAGGTTGCGCTTGTAAGATGGCAGTACGAATGGCAGTAGCGCGATCGCATATTACCATTGGCGAAACCGTTTTTGAAATTCCTGCTAAAACATCTTGCAATATCCGTTCTGGATCTTCAGTCCGAGGGTTGTCAGATGTCAGTACTGCGACATCAGCTAATTCAGCAGCAATTTTCCCCATTTTCGGACGCTTGGTGCGATCGCGATCTCCTCCACATCCAAAAACACAAATCATTTTCCCCTGAATAAATGGACGTGACGCCTTCAGCAAATTTTCCAAACTATCGGGCGTGTGGGCATAATCTACAATCACACTGATATCTTGTTCCGAACTAATCTGTACCCTTTCCATACGCCCTGGAACACCTGGAAAATCCGGAATCACAGATGCTACAAACTGCAAATCCAAGCCTAAGTGTAAAACGGCTCCGGTTGCTGCCAAGAGATTTGCCAGATTGTATTGTCCGACGAGAGGCGATCGAAAAGGCACGTCACCCTTCGGCGTATGCATCATCCCACTTACACCATTCTTCTCGTAATTCAGGTCACTCATCCACAAATTAGCTGTAGAATCATTAACACTATAAGTCCAAACCTGATCAGGATGTAAGGCGGCAATCAATCGCTTGCCGAAGGGATCATCAGCATTGATGATTGCTTGTCCGGTGAGATAATCAGGACTGAAAAGCAGGGCTTTAGCTGCAAAGTAATCTTCCATGTCGCGGTGAAAGTCTAAGTGATCTTGAGTCAGATTGCTAAAGACTCCAACATTAAATTGACAACCCATCACCCTCCCCTGTGCTAAAGCGTGGGAACTTACCTCCATCACCCCATACTTATTCCCAGCATTCAGAGCATCAGCAAGCCGATGTTGCAATTCTACTGCAAAGGGTGTTGTGTAAGCAGCAGTTTGGACAAAGCCATGCCAACGAGTGTAAAGCGTACCCATTAAAGCTGTAGGTTGATTGGCTTTATTCAAAAAATATTCAATGATGTGGGTGATTGTGGTTTTGCCATTTGTACCAGTCACACCAACGAGCTGGAGTTTTTGTCCCGGATATCCGTAGAAAGCATTAGCGATTTGGGCACAGGCTTTCGTCATATCACTAGCAGTAATGACACAAGCATCTGGTGTGGGCGAATTCTTTTGTGCTGCTGGCTGAGAAATGATTGCGGCTATGGCACCAGAGGCTAAAGCACTTTGCCAAAACTCTCCACCATCAACCCGCGTTCCTGGCATCCCGATAAATAAATCTCCCGCAGTACAAGCATGAGAATTCGTCTTCAATTCCTTTACTTCTGCATCCATTGCTGGATGTTCGGGTAACTGCCCGATAACGTCCACAGCCGCAACTAATTCCCTCAGTTTCATCTGCTCAACCTCTTCACACGCTATTCCTGCGCTTATTCTGCACTATTTTTTTGTTTCTTCGCACACCTATAAATACGAATGAAGCATTTTTTTTAACTGTTGCACACTAGCACGAGGAGAAGGACGGGGTAAAGATTGCTCGCGATTCTCATCTACACCTTGACTGAATGAAAGTACTGGGACTTCATACTGATAAGCTTGGAACCAATCTTCACGAGTCGTGATATCCCGAATTTCTAGCTGTAGAGACGCGAAATCAGGCGTCTTCACAATCTGTTCTAGCTTTTCGAGCAAACCCTCGCACAAATGGCATCCAGGTTTGCTGTATAAAATTAATTTCATTCTTATTATGCTCGATAAATATTTAATCTACAGCACAATTGGCAAGAGTCCTTCTTTCAAGCGATCGCATAGCCAGAATTTTCCCAGATCGCGATCGCTTAACTTTTAAGACAGTTGCTACACTTACGATATCGAAAATAAACTACGAGTGCAGATGGCAAAACCCGCAGATGTTAGCACCAAAAAGTTAATTAGTCTTGCACCTGATAACTGGGTAAAATGGGTAACACAAATACCCGATATTGTGGCAAGCGAAATCCTCAATTCAGAATTTCAATGGATTAGCAGAGAAAGCGATGTTTTAATTCGTGTTGCCAGTCCACAATACGGTGAATTTTTGGTTCTCAATGAATTACAATTGCGTCTTTCTTCCCAAATGCCACGACGGATGCGTGCCTATGCAGCTTTGGCGGAAGAGAAATATCGACTACCAACTTATCCAGTACTAATTAATATATTAAAAATCGGTGATGAAGAAATACCTACCAGATTTACATCAAATATTGCCGGGTTAGAAGCACTTCAAGATTACCGTGTGATTAACTTGTGGGAAGTAGATGTCAATATTGTCTTTGAGCAACCATTACCCTCGCTGCTGCCCTTTGTGCCAATTCTTCAAGGTGGGGAGAACGAGTCTACAATTAGAGAAGCACTACGAATTTTGCGTGGTGATGAACAGTTAAATCAACTGGAAACGGTGCTAGCATTTTTTGCTACGTTTGTGCTAGAGAGCGCGTTAGTTCAAGAAATTATGAGGTGGGATATGGCTGTTTTACGTGAGTCACCTTGGTATCAGGAAATTGAACAGCGTGGAGTAGAACGCGGACTGCGTATGGGTGAGGAACGCGGAAGGAGAGAGGAAATTTTATCCAACATAGAAATGAGTTTAGAGGTGAAATTTGGCAGCAATGGTTTGGAATTAATGTCGCAAATTATGCTGATTGCTGATTTAGAGCGGTTGAAGGAAATTTTACGCAGCGTTGTTGTGGCAAATACAATCACAGAATTGCGGAATGTTTTGTGAAAAATGCGGCATGATTAAGTACAGTGGTCGTGTCTGCATATCACAGCTTGAAAACCTAACTTGTGTAAGAAATCTTTGACTAAGAGCATTTTAAGTTTGAGCTTCATTGAGGGGAAGAATTTGTGCGCAATTGCGCACAAATTTGTAGCAGTTTTCGCTATTTTATAGACTATAGTCATTCGTGTCAGGGCAAGTTTGTCAGAATTCAGTACACAGGAGCAGAGCTATTGACGCTCCGCCTCCGGTTAGAATTCAGAATTTATAAAGTGTCATTACTGGCATATTCATTTCATCAAATGTTCTCAGTGTAAATAAATATTCTGAATAATGTATTTATAAGTACGTATTTTTACGTAGGCTAGCTCTAAGTATCTTGGGTATATCCAATATGATCTAAAAACCTTACCCACTTCAAAACTGTGGTCTATACATCTAAAAATTGTTCTTTTTTACCTGGTTGTTATACTTAAAACCCCTCTCACGAATAAGAAGGGTTTTGTAAAGTTATTTTACTAAATTTTCAGTTTTTTTTAGAAGATATTCATGATAGTGATAATGCCGGCGCTGGTGATCATTAGAAGCGCTCCCATGATCATAGATTGACCCAATGTATTAGGAGTTTTGGAATCTTTCATTTTTATAATCCGGTTTCTGTTAGGTATTTATTCACAATATCAGGATTAGTATATTTATCAATAAAAGTATAGTAAAACTTAAATTTATGTAAACTTTCTTAATAAAAATGAGAGTAGTTACTGAAATGAGTTAAGCAATACCTAGCAAGGTTACTTAGTAGTCTGTTAGATGCAACGAAAGCCCAGTAGAACTTCTCCGCTTAAGAGTGATCCATAAAAATAAATGCCCAGCCGTATTGGGGAATATTGCGCGAAGCTCGCCGGGGGAAGCTTCCCCCGGCAGACTTCGCGACTACGACTAGAGATCTAGTTTGACGGCTGGGCATTTATTTCTTGGCAATATGCTAAGAGCCTCTTAATATCTCCTTTGTCAGCCCACACTCCGTCATTTTTGCTTTGAGCGAGTATTCCTGAGAAATTATGGATTTACAAATCTTGAAAAAATGAAAATTAACTTAAGGGGTAATTATGAAGTTAGATGAAAAATCGCATTCAATCGGAACACCGTTACATAACACTTACCCAAAGCTACCCCTCGTCTACAATTTGTTGGCAGAGCAGTACCCGGATCTGACGTATCTACCGATACCTAGTTGTGGAAGCTGGTTGGGACAATGCCATGTTTCGACTAGGCGATCAGTTATCTGTCAGGCTCCCACGTCGGAAAGCAGCAGCCAAACTCATTGACTAATTGATCATCCAAGGCACGCAGTCATGGGAGAGAGAATACTACGTCGTGTTTGTGAGGAATAAAGAAGATATCTCGCTCACAAAGGTGCTAATTTCCGAAAAGAACAAGTACACAATTCCGACCGGGTTATGTGCCAATATGGTGTAGGATGAGTATTAATACAGCAAAGACAGAGTTTGACAAGAAAACTATGACTACGACACCCCTTGCTACAGAATCAGCCCAGAGTAATAACTTTGACTTGGAGCAATTAAACGATAAATTTAACAAAGCCCATCCAACACAAATACTAGAGTGGTCTGTAGAGAACATCCCAACTGCACTGATTCAAACCAGCGCCTTTAACGTTGACGACTTAGTTATCACCCATATTCTCTACCACGATCTCAATCATCCAGTTCCTGTGGTATTTCTCAACACACTATACCACTTTCCACAAACCCTAGAATTGGTGGCGAAATCCAAAGAAATTTACAATCTGGATCTTTATACTTACAAAATTCCAGATGTAGACACTCGCGAAGCTTTTGCTGCAAAATACGGCGAAGCTCTTTGGGATACAGATATTGCCCAATTCCACCATTTAACTAAAATCGAACCTTTACAACGGAGTCTAGCAGAACTCAACACAATTGCTTGGCTGACTGGACGCCGTCGCGATCAAGCCGTGACTCGTACTGAAATGCCTGTATTTGAATTAGATGGCAAAGGACGCTTGAAAATCAACCCTTTAGCAAACTGGACGCGCCAAGATAGCTGGGTTTATGTTGCTGAACATGGCGTTATCTACAACCCCTTGCACGACCAAGGTTATCCTAGTATTGGCGATGAACCTATCACTACCAAAGTCGCTGAAGGCGAAGACGAACGCGCCGGACGTTGGCGGGGTACTGGAAAAACAGAATGTGGGATTCATATTTAGCCCGTGCTTAGTTGATAGTTTATAGTTGATAGTTGATAGTAATTAGTAGACCAAGTCACAATACTTAACAAATAACTATCAACTAACAGACATGCTTAAAATCCTCCACCTCTCTGATCTCCATATAGGATGCGGCTTTTCTCACGGAAGAATCAATCCGGAAACAGGGTTTAATACACGACTGGAGGATTTTGTCAAGACTTTATCTAAATGTATTGACCGAGCATTGGCAGAGCCTGTGGATATCGTACTCTTCGGTGGTGATGCCTTCCCCGATGCCACACCGCCGCCATACGTGCAGGAAGTCTTTGCTGCTCAATTTCGTCGTCTCGTGGATGCCAATATTCCTACAGTGTTGCTTGTTGGCAACCATGATCAACATTCGCAAGGATTGGGTGGAGCGAGTCTGTGTATTTACCGTACCTTAGGAGTGCCAGGGTTTATCGTCGGTGATAAACTAACGACTCACCGCATTCAAACTCGTAACGGACTGATACAGATTATCACTCTTCCTTGGCTCACTCGTTCCACCCTGATGACTCGCACTGAAACTGAAGGTTCATCTTTGGCAGAAGTCAACCAATTGTTAATTGAACGCCTAAAAGTTGTCCTAGAAGGGGAAGTTCGCCGCCTCGATCCGAATATCCCAACTGTTCTCTTGGCTCACTTAATGTCTGATAATGCCAGTTTGGGAGCCGAACGCTTTTTAGCCGTGGGTAAAGGCTTTATGATTCCTGTTTCTCTGCTGGTGCGGGACAACTTTGACTACGTAGCCTTAGGACATGTCCACCGCCACCAGAACTTGAATAAATCTAACAAGCCGCCAGTGATTTATCCAGGGAGTATTGAACGGGTGGATTTTAGCGAAGAAAAGGAAGACAAAGGCTATGTCATGATAGAACTGGAACGGGGTCAAGTAAAGTGGGAATTTTGCCCTTTACCCGTTCGGACATTCCGCACAATTGAGGTGGATATATCCGGTGCCGAAGATCCAGTTTCCGCACTCTTCAAAGCGATCGCCAAGCATAATATTGAAGACGCCGTAGTACGACTCATTTACAAACTCCGTTCGGATCAGTTGGATTTAATCGATAACACCTCGATACATCAAGCCTTAAGTGCAGCACACACTTACACTATTCAACCAGAATTAGTCAGCCAGTTGGCTCGACCTCGGCTTCCGGAATTAAGCGCAAGTAGCAGCATCGATCCAATGGAAGCCTTAAAGACTTACTTAACCACCCGCGAAGATCTTAAAGACATAGCGGCATCAATGCTGGAAGCTGCAAACAAGTTATTAGTAGACGATGTAGACATATGGGAGGAAAAAGCAACTAATGAGCAGGATTCCCGAAATTCTTCATTAGGTAGTAAAAATATTCAGCTACCTCTTCTGTAAAATTTTAGCTCAGTTGTATAATAATCTGGCAAAATTGCAATGTTGACTGTTCGTGGCTAATGTCTTATTGCCATAGAGCTATATGAAAATAGGTGTCAGGTTGACTGTGTATGTCCTTCTACCCACCGCTCAAGCGATTTTTACTCGGTAGAACATTACCGACAAGTGCTCATGCTGAAGAAAGATTGAGTATTGCTGCCGCTTTGGCGGTTCTTTCTTCTGATGCTCTTTCCTCAGTTGCTTATGCTACAGAAGAAATTTTATTAGTTTTAGTACTGGCAGGAAGCACTCCTCTTGGGTTGTCTGTGCCGATTGCGATCGCCATTATGATCCTGCTGGCAATAGTTGTGCTGTCTTACCGCCAAACCATTCGCGCCTATCCTCAAGGCGGTGGCTCCTACATTGTTGCTAGAGAAAATCTGGGAATCTATCCAGGACTAGTGGCAGGGGGTTCTCTGATGATTGACTATATCTTGACAGTCACTGTTAGTGTTTCTGCAGGTACAGCAGCCCTCACCTCATTGGTTCCTTCCCTGTTACCATTCACAGTCAGCCTTTGTTTGATTTTTATTTTTCTGTTGACGCTCGCAAATCTTCGGGGTGTAAAGGAATCAGGCAAGATATTCATGATTCCTACTTATACTTTTATTGTGAGTATTTTTATCTTGATTGCTTTCGGTTTGTTTAAACAAGCGACTGGGCACATTTCAACCAATTATCCCAGTATTCCTGTCAAAGAAGGACTGAGTTTGTTTTTTATTTTGAGAGCTTTTTCGGCTGGATGTACGGCGCTGACAGGAGTGGAAGCAATATCCGATGGAGTTTTAGCTTTTAAAGAACCAGAGTGGAAAAATGCTCGCCTGACATTGATGTATTTGGGAGTGATTCTGGGACTAATGTTTATCGGAATCACCTACCTGTCGCAGGTTTATCACATCATTCCCATAGAAGGAGAAACCTTAGTTTCTCAGTTAGGTAGGGATATTTTTGGAAATGGACTGTTTCACGGTTTTCTGCAAGTTGTCACGCTGTTAATCTTACTTTTAGCTGCTAATACCAGCTATGCAGACTTTCCCCGACTTTGTTACTTTTTGGCAAGGGATGGATTTTTACCCAGACAATTAGCATTATTGGGCGATCGCTTAGTGTACTCCAACGGGATCATTCTCCTCAGCCTCTGTGCTGCTATTTTGGTGGTGATCTTCAAAGGGCAAGTCAACGCTGTGATTCCCTTATATGCAGTGGGCGTATTTACATCTTTTACTCTGTCTCAAGCTGGGATGGTACGCCGATGGTTCAGAGAAAAGTCATCTGGTTGGCTTGCAAGTGCTTTAATGAATGGTTTGGGAGCTATTGCGACAGCAGTCGTTCTGTGTGTGATCATCTCCACAAAGTTCCTGTTAGGAGCTTGGTTGGTGGTGGTAGCAGTTCCAATGCTTGTCGCCCTATTTTTTGCCATTCGTCGTCATTATCAATATGTAGCAGAAAGTATCAGCCTTAAGGGAATGCCGCCTAGAGGTTATCTTCCCAGATCCAAACCAGCAGTTGTGACTCACCCAGCTGTCGTTGTTGTCGGACAACTTAACCGAGGAACGGCAGAAGCTTTGGACTATGCACGTACTATTGCCGATGAAATTGTGGCAGTGCATGTAGATATTGGTAATACAGACAAGGAAAGACTGCAAGAAGAATGGCGACAATTAGAGCAAGATATTCCTTTAGAAATCATCGAATCACCTTATCGCTCTGTAATTGAACCAATTATCAAATTTGTCAGTGATTTTGAAGAGCTTCATCAAGGTGTTTTCACAACAGTCATTATTCCCGCTTTGGTACCACGTAATTGGTGGGAGAGTTTTTTGCACAATCAAACAGTATTGTTTTTAAAGACAGCTTTACGGGCTAAGAAAAGCAGAGTTGTGACTACTGTTAGGTATTATTTATGACAAGTGCTGAACGAAAGTCTCAGTAATATGAAGAGACGTAATACCAGTTCTATATGAAGATGCAATAAATTTAGAACTGAACTACCCACACCAGTCGCCGTCTCTAGCGGGCTAAGCCGCACAAAGCTATACCCGCACCAACACCAACCTCTTTGCGGAATCGCCTGGCATCAGCGTCAGCTCGCTCTATCAATACTTTGCTAACAAAGACGTGCTGATTGCAGCACTGCACGAGCGGCATTCAAGAGCAAATGCTGATGAGGTAAAGCTTTGCTTTCAACCCTCCTCTTGTGCCTTCAAGAGCTAGCTCTCCGGAATTCCAGTTGAGCGTTAGAGAATAATGAAGTGCCATTCGCAGGTGGGAAGTATTAGCTATAGTTATGAACACAGAAAATTTCTGGGTAGCCATTTCAGCACTCGCTACACTCGTCTACACAACAGTTACAGCAATTAACCTTGTATTTGTATCTCGTCAAATTACAGATTCTCGTCGCTTCATGCAAGCCCAGTTCATCAATGAATTACAAAGGGAGTTCCATCAATTTTCAAAAGTGTTTGAGCAGCTTGAGCAGCCGGAGCAACTCAAATACCTCGACAATAACCATCTAGAGATGCGAAATGCTTTTATAGAATGCTTCAATTTCTTTGAACGTATAAAGACTTTACTTGATACTAATGTGATCAATTTACATTTAATTAACCGCGTCTTTGCCTACCAATTCTTTCTACTCGTTAACACCCCACAAGTACAGGATAAAATTTTGTTTGAAAGAGGTAATCACTTTTGGGAAATCTTTGCACTTCATAAGCAACTTATTGATTTTCGTAACTCACGGGGTCAATTCATTCCATTAGCTAAGACTGATTTAGCCCGCCGTAACCCATCGTTTTATCAAGCTAATTTGAAGCATTATCACCAGAATATAAAAAGGAATAGTGGGGCTTAAACAAAATAAGCGCTGTTAACCCGGATTCATCCATTTGCCGCTCTCATTTGTACTTAAATAAATTTTTAGGTTAATTGCTTGGGAATCTGCCAAAATTGCTATATTCCTTGCTCTGGGGTTAACTACTTATCCTACTGAGCAGGGAGTAAAAACCCTTGCTTAGTGGACTTTGTATGTCCTTATACCCTCGAATAAAGCAGTTTTTATTAGGTCGCACACTACCAACAAGTGCTCATAGTGAAGAACGGTTGGGCAAAGCAGCAGCTTTAGCGGTTCTTTCTTCTGATGCTCTGTCTTCGGTAGCATATGCGACCGAAGAAATTCTCAAAGTTTTAGTGCTAGCAGGTGGCGCTGTTATCGGTGGATCTATCTGGATTGCTTTGGCGATCTCTTTACTGCTACTGATAATTACCCTATCCTACCAACAAACAATCCGCGCCTATCCTAGTGGCGGTGGAGCTTACATCGTTGCTAAAGATAACTTGGGAATTTATCCAGGTTTAACAGCTGGTGCAGCGCTGATGATTGACTACGTGCTGACGGTAACTGTCAGTATTGCTTCTGGGGTAGATAACCTCACTTCAATTCCAGCGTTGCAACCGTTGCGACATTTCTCAGTAGAACTTTGCTTGCTGTTTATTGTCTTAATCATGCTGGCAAATTTAAGAGGTGTAAAGGAATCAGGCAAAATTTTTATGATTCCTACTTATGCCTTTATTGTCAGTGTTTTTATTATGATTGCTGTGGGTTTCTACAAACAGGCTACCGGACAAATTCACGCAATTCCTCCTAGTTTCCCTGCGACAGAACCACTAAGTTTATTTTTGATTTTGCGGGCATTTTCTCAGGGATGTGCAGCCCTCACAGGGGTAGAAGCAATATCAAATGGCGTTCCAGCTTTTAAGCCTCCAGAATGGAAAAATGCCCGTCTCACTATGCTCTACATGGGCTTGATTCTGGGTTTAATGTTTCTCGGCATCACTCATTTAGCCAACGTTTATCAGATTGTTCCCAACGCAAAAGAAACTGTCATTTCTCAGTTGAGTCACAATGTCTTAGGCAATGGTATATTTTACAACTTTGTCCAAATTGCCACGCTGTTGATTTTACTATTAGCAGCTAATACCAGCTATGCGGACTTTCCCAGACTTTCCTCGCTTTTAGCCCAAGATGGATTTTTGCCCCGGCAGTTAGCACTCCTCGGTGAGCGTTTGGTCTACTCCAACGGTATTATTTTGCTCAGCGTGTTTGGTGGTGCTTTGGTCGTTGTCTTCAACGGCAGTGTGGACAAGCTGATTTCTCTTTATGCCGTAGGTGTTTTTACTTCCTTTACCCTCTCCCAAGGCGGGATGGTACGTCACTGGTTCAATGAACGTTCACCGGGTTGGCAAGCAAGAGCTGTAATGAATGGCTTGGGAAGTGTTACGACAGCGGTCGTTCTGCTGGTGATCTTACAGACAAAGTTTCTTGCTGGTGCTTGGGTGGTTGCAGTCGCAATTCCTTTGATAGTGAGTTTATTTTTAGCCATTCGCCGCCACTACATACATGTAGCAGAACGTCTCAGTCTTGATACAATGCCACCTAGAGGTTATCTTCCGAGACCTAAACCAGCAGTAGTGACTCACCCTGCGGTGGTTGTTGTCGGACAACTTAACCGAGGAACGGCAGATGCTTTAGACTATGCACGCACTATTGCCGATGAAATTGTTGCAGTGCATGTAGATATTGGTAATACAGATAAGGAAAAACTGCAAGAACAATGGCGAAAACTAGAGTCTGATATTGATTTAGAAATTATCAACTCTCCTTATCGCGCTTTAATTGAACCAACTATCGATTTTATCACTGCTTTTGAAGATCGTCATAAAGGTGTCTTTACAACCGTCATTATTCCCGCTTTTGTACCACGTAATTGGTGGGAGAGTTTTTTGCACAATCAAACAGCATTGTTCTTAAAGACGGCTTTGCGATCGCAGAAAAGTCGGGTTGTTACCACTGTTAGGTATTATCTGTAACAATAGAAGAAAGTTTTAGATGTAATAGTAAATGGATTGTTTCGCTTGTAGGCAAAACAATCCATTTTTTTTGAGATGAAATTATTTTAATTTCTTAGACTAATGAGGTAAGTTTTCTCATATGAACTCAACACATCATCAAACTCAGCAAGCAAAAACTGCTCTTGTTACTGGAGCAGCTAGTGGCATTGGCTACGAATTAGCACGTAATTTTGCTCGTGATAAATACAATCTCGTATTAGTTGATATCAGAGAACAAAAAGTCGTTGAAGTTGCTGCTGAATTTGAGCGAGAATTTGGCATCTTTTGCCAAACTATTGTCAAAGATTTATCCATCTCAACATCACCAAAAGAAATTTTTACAGAATTACAACAAGCATCTATCAATATTGATGTGCTGGTAAATAATGCCGGATTTGGTAATCATGGGTTATTTAACGAAACAGACCTCACTTGTGAACTAGAAATGCTTCAGGTAAACTTAGTATGTCTTACCCATTTAACTAAGTTATTCCTCAAAGACATGGTAAAGCAGGGTGAGGGAAAAATATTGAACGTCGCCTCCACTGCAGCCTTTCAACCAGGCCCTTTTATGGCAGTTTATTTCGCGACTAAAGCCTATATCTTATCTTTCTCAGAAGCGATAGCAAATGAGTTAGAGGGTACAGGTGTTACCGTCACCGTTCTTTGTCCTGGGCCAACACATTCACCATTTCATGAAAGAACCGGAATGGCAGACACAAAACTGGTTAAGGGTAAGAAAATGATGGATGCGGAAACTGTGGCTAAGATTGGCTATCTTGGTTTAATGGCAAACAAAACTGTTGTCATCCCTGGTTTGAAAAATCAGATTCTAGTTCATCTTGTCAAATTGGCACCCAGAAAGCAGGTGGTTAAAGTCGTTAGAAGTATGCAGGAACTAAAGTAGGCGGAACCAGCAAAGGAAAATCAGGCTGGAAATTTGACAAATTTTTAGTGGCGATCGCTACACCTTAATTACTAAAATTTGCATTTCTTATCATGATTTTCTCGTTGTGCCTCACAAACAACAAAATACCCCTGTAAACTGCATTGGATTACAGGGGATGATTGAGGAGAATAGGTAGTTGCGTGATGGAGACGCAATTCACATGCGGATACTATTCTGCTTAATCAGTCAGTGTAGGTCGTTGACTTCGTTTTTCTCTTAGTCTCGACTCGTTTAACCTTAAGACTCTTCTTGATGATGGTGTTGGTGTTGGTGATGCTGAGGCTGTTCAAACGCCTCTTCTACACCTTCTACACGCCTATGAAGTTCCCGATTGATGGCGTTATCAACAATTAAATCAACTTCAGTTTCAACAAAAGGCTCAATTGCTCGACCACCAGGAATATGGGAAGCAACCGCATGAATAATTTCATTTGTAATTCTGTTTGCTGCTGTATCAATCCCAGCATCGACACCAAACTCAGCAGCTCGTTCGACTTTATTGTGTTCAGACATGATTTTTCCTCTACATTTTAGTCGCATTCAGAGAATAATATCATAGAAATATTTGCGACACTTATCACCAATTGATTGTTCAACAAACGCGGTGCTTCATCACATTTGACTAATGTTCTAGATGATACCCGTGTTTTGTTGCCTCTTCAGATGGCGATCGCCACTCGACAATGTTAGGCTGAAGTCTTCAAATTTACAGATTAACAGCCTAATTACGTAAGTTTCACTTCTATGTTTAAGTTTGTATCTACGACTTTATTTGCAATAGTTTTGGTTTTAGTATCAACTGAAAACCACAGTACCACACTAGCTGGAACCTGTGCCTCTAAATGTGGTTTACAACCAATTCAGTTTACACCAGGTCAACGCATTCAAGTAAAAATAGTAAATCGCACCTCTATTCTCGTAAAATTCGAGAAAATACAAGGCACCGACCCCATTTTCTTACGTCCCGGACAGGAATTAACACTTTCCCAAGGAGACGGGACAAAGCCAAATGTGTCTCTTGTATTCTGGGATGACATGAAGTTATCGCTGAAAGCCATTGTTAGTAAACCAAATTTTGGTACACTGCAAGTGGAACTGCGTCCAAATTGGCGCTCGCCAGGCGATCGCTCGGTTTACGTCCGTGACGATGGGCGTGTCAATGTTTTATAAATTAGAGAATGAAGACTGGTTAGTGGTTAGTATGAACGTGGTTATGAAAAAATCCAACCAACAGCGATTGTGCTCAAGCAACCAACACCTAATGTCCTTCATCACCATCAGCAATTGCCTCTTCAGCGGTGGCAAATTTTTCTTTCAAAAGTAGAATTGGCGCAAAAATTGGCAGAAGCAGCGAACTTGTCGTCCACAGTCAGCCAACTGCTGATAAATCGTGGTATTACAACTGAGGAAGCCGCACAAATATTTTTAGATCCAGAATCTTTAATCTTACCTCCACCACTTGAAGAGTTCCCCGATCTCGCAACCAGTTTGAATTTGTTGCAAAATGCGATCGCCTTTAAAGAAAAAATCATCATTTGCGGTGACTACGATGCTGATGGGATGACAAGCACTGCTTTACTGCTGCGTAGTCTGCGTTGGTTAGGTGCACAAGTAGAGTATGATATTCCCAGTCGGATGCACGAAGGTTACGGTATCAACAACCGCATTGTAGAAGACTCCCATAAAAAAGGCGTAGGACTGATTCTGACAGTAGATAATGGCATCTCAGCCTTTGAACCAATTGCTCTTGCCAAACAACTTGGTCTAAAAGTCATTGTCACCGATCACCACGATCTTCCCCAAAAATTACCACCAGCTGACGCTATTCTTAATCCTAAACTCATCCGAGAATCCTCACCTTATCGAGGTGTCGCTGGTGTTGGCGTCGCCTATATTGTGGCTGTCTCTCTTGCTCAACACATGGGAGTATCGGCTCAAAGTATATTAGCACCAATGCTGGAACTATTTACATTGGGAACTATTGCAGATTTAGCTCCCTTAACAGATGTAAATCGCCGTTGGGTAAAACGTGGTTTACAGCAGTTACCCAAATCTAAATTGTCTGGGATACAAGCATTAATTCTGATGTCAGGAGTGCAGCCCGGAGCAGGAGGGGAGAGCAAAACGGGAAATAAGGGAGGATTCACAACTAACAACTCCCCTTCATCTCATCCAAAATCCCTAAAACCAGAAGATATTGGATTTCGCCTGGGGCCGCGAATTAATGCCATTGGTCGTATTGGCGATCCTCAGATTGTGATTGAATTGCTAACAACAGATGATATGGAGATAGCGCTCTCAAGAGCAATCCAGTGTGAAGCAATTAACAAACAACGCCAGGAAATGTGTGAGGAAATTGAAACAGAGGCGATCGCAATTGTCGAGGCAGAATACCTTACTTCTCTACAGCAAAACCGGGTATTAGTCATTGTCCAACCCAACTGGCATCATGGCGTTATTGGTATTGTCGCCTCTCGCTTGGTAGAACGTTATGGTGTTCCTGTATTTATCGGCACCTATGAAGAAGAGCCGACAAATGAACCATCTGCTTCACAAAAAATTCGCGGTTCAGCAAGAGGAATTTCGGAGTTTGATGTTTTTGAAGCATTGGAATATTGTCATGACTTGCTAGGTAAATTTGGCGGACACAAAGCAGCAGGGGGATTCTCTCTGTCAGCAGAAAACTTAGCGGCGTTGCGATCGCGCCTGAGTGAGTTTGCCAACAATTGTCTGGAACTCCAGCATCTCAAACCCCTGCTGAAAATCGACGTTCAAATCAACTTCAATCAAATTAATCAAGAGCTTTATCAACAGCTTAATGTTTTAGAACCTTGCGGTATTAATAACCCTGATCCTGTCTTCTGGACAACTGATGTCCAAGTTGTTGAACAGGGGACTGTTGGCAAGGGTGGTAGTCACCTGAAAGTGACACTTGCACAAACTATTGACAATCATCTTTATAAAATTAAGGCGATCGCATGGCGTTGGCGCGATTACTTTCCCCTACCACCGCGAGTTGATGTTGCTTACAAGCTGCGGGAAAATCAATTTAACGGCAACACCACTATTGAGTTAGAATTACTAGGTGTCCGCCTCCCAACTCAGTCGCATCTATTATTTACCTCTATATCTCCTTTTTTGAGGACGACTTTTCAGTACAACCAAAACCACTATACCTGTGGTGTCTATCAAAACGGTTCGTTAAATGAATTAAGAATTAAAAATTCTGAAGGGGTATTCTTAGTCGTTTCACCTGGATGCAATACTGGTTTATTAGGAGCGAATCGTGAAAAGGCTATGGATGTCGATCTTTGTCAACCTCAATACGACGGACTCATCCAAGCCGCCGTTCAAGCTTTGGAAGAGTTAGGAGTAGGGGCAGGTTTGACCTATCAATATTAAATAGGTAGATTATCGGATAAAACCTGCCCGTACAAAAGTTGTCGAGACGCTTAGGTGTCGCGTCCCTACTTCAGAAGTTACATATCGCCGTTGCGGAATGCCAGGACAAAAATCACTATTGGACCAGCTAACATGATCAGTCCAACAGATAGTAGCTGAAAAATAACTTCCCAGTTGATGTTGGCTAAAGCGTCAAACATTTTCCCTCCCTAGGATCTAAATAAAAATTAAATAACGTTGTTGCAAAACATGCAAATGATCATATCCGCTGAGCGGTATGTAAATTTAATTTACTTAACAAAATGATAAGAAAAAACATACAATAAGCAGGAATCGGATTGAAATCGCAGACGCTTGACTGTTAGCATTCCCTGAATAACAGCTGAGCATTTATTAAAATTTAACAACTGTGAAAACGTTCTCTTGCACCTGAATGCATTATGGCAAAGTGGCAATGTGTGAAGCAATGTGGAGCCTGCTGTCATCTTAACCCAGCAGATCGCCCAGACTTGAATGAGTATCTATCCCCACCGGAACTGGAAGTTTATCTCAGCATGGTAGGTGAAGGAGGATGGTGTATCAACTACAACAAGGATTTACAAGAATGTCGCATCTACGCAAATCGTCCGCGTTTCTGCCGTGTAGAACCAGAAATTTTTCAGGATATGTATGGCATAAACCCTGAAGAGTTAAATGATTTTGCAATAGATTGTTGTCGCCAGCAAATAGAGGGGGTTTATAGCGAAAGCAGCCCAGAAATGCTGCGTTTTGACGAAGCTGTGGGTTTTGATTTCTGCTGAGTTCGACTAACTTTGCCAGAAATAAGTTGCAATTTCTGAAAATTGCTGAGAAAATGAGAAGAATATGAAAAAAAATAGCCTGATTGACCGTGAAACTTGACACTACACACCCAATCTATAGTGAATCTCACTTGGAAAGCCAACCAGAAATAGAAGAAAGTAATACATGCTATTCAGATACATGGCTTTGTGTTGATGAACAGCCTGAAGCAGAAGAGTCCTCATTAAGCTCTAGTGAATCATCTGAAGTTAGCGAGCGCAATTTCAAACAGCAATCCATAGCAGTTACTTTTAGCACGACTTTCTTCACGATTTTTCTCGCAGAAATTGGTGATAAGACACAGCTATCGACTTTGCTGATGAGTGCCCAGTCTCATTCTCCGTGGATAGTTTTTCTAGGTTCTGGAGTTGCACTGGTGACGACAAGTTTATTGGGTGTGGCTTTGGGCAGTTGGATAGCTAAATATTTTTCTCCCAAAACTGTAGAGAGAGGCGCAGGAATAATGATGTTAGTTATTTCCCTGCTTCTGTTGTGGGATGTACTCCAATTTTAGTGTGATGTTAATGGTATAAATGATTGCTTGTTTCCCCCTGTTTTAACTGGGGAAGAGGTCAATCGCACGCGTTATGTTTAGTATATATAGTTAAAAAGAGCTATAATTATGGATTGGCACCTTTTAGGTTTAAGCTTTATTACAGTTTTTTTGTCAGAATTAGGTGATAAAAGTCAATTAGCGGCGATCGCACTTTCGTCCGGCAGCCAATCTCCCCGCGCTGTGTTTTTTGGAGCAGCTGCGGCTCTATTATTAACTAGCTTGTTAGGAGCATTAGCTGGGGGAGCAGTGGCAGAGTTATTACCCACACGCATGTTGAAAGCGATCGCGGCTGTAGGTTTTGCCATACTCGCTATACGCTTGCTGTTCTTTAACAGTGATGAGCCTTTGACATAGCTGTTAGCCATCAGCAATCAGCACAAGTACTGGAAAAAGTTTCTTACGCTGATATATGACAGCTAAGTTGCTAGTCTAGAGAATCGCATGAATTGGTATCCCAAACCCTAAATAACTCCGAATAAATAGAAATAAAGCCAGTACTCCCACAAAAAAGGCAGTACACTG
The DNA here is from genome assembly GCA_029379215.1 of Rhizonema sp. PD37. Classification (GTDB taxonomy): domain Bacteria; phylum Cyanobacteriota; class Cyanobacteriia; order Cyanobacteriales; family Nostocaceae; genus Rhizonema. The sequence continues at coordinate 50,670 of JAQYWO010000003.1, read as the reverse complement.
AATATCCTGGACAATAGTTAAAAGTTTTTCTCTTCCTAACCCATAAAGGTTGACAAAATACAAAGGCATATCGCTGAGTGCAATCAAAACAATAGCGCCCACTGTGCCGAAATTGAAAAAGGCTAAAGGTAATCCTACACCAATAACCAAGAACCCAGCCAAATTGCTTTGGGCTGCGTACATGGGCTTGCCAATTGCCATTAAAGCTGGACTAATAGTGTAGAACAGTACCGAAAACCAAACGCCGCAGGAAAGAATCGGCATCATCCACGTTGCTTCACTATACCTTTGGTCATAAAGTGCGGAGATTACCAAATCACCAAGCGTCACGAGAATAGCTAATAAAAACGCAAACCCAATCAGCATGATTCGGCGTTGGCGAAGAATTTTCTCTCGTAAACTAGATCGTGGCAAATCGATATGGTTGGCAATTGTCGGAAAAATGACTTTATAGCCAAGTTGTTTGACTACTTCTCGGGGTATGCCAGCCAATGCATAAGCTATGGTATAAACTCCTAAAACTTGAAATGACAACAGCTTTGCGAGAATGAGGCGATCTGCTTGATCGTTGAGAAACATTACAGCTGATGCCACAAACATCCATTTCGCGAAGGTTAAAATCTCTACAACTGCATCTCTATCCCAAGCGAATCGATTGGAGTAACCTCGGATTAACCAATGACTGCCGACCATTTTGTAGATTGAGCCAGCTATAACTCCAAAAGCTAAAGCATAAAGCCCTGGGCTAAGTAGCGACCAAATAATTATGGTAGCAAGAGTTAATACCTGCACGATGAGGTCGAATCGAATTAACTTACCTAGTTGTAGTCGGCGGTGGAGAGTATATAAGCTTGTAGAACAAAAACCATCCAAGATTGAGGACATTCCTGCAATCGGAATCAACCACAAAAGGCGCTTGTCACTATAAAATGTTGATATTGGCAAGGTAACAATTAATAAAAATAGCCAGAGTATCACCCCACGAATAGTCTGTAGTGTCCAAGCAGTATTTAAAAAAACTGGCTCATCCCCTCGCTTATTGTTGACAATGCTTTGAAGAATACCTATGTCTGAGAATAATTCAATACCTATTCTCAGAGTGTTCACCACAGTCATCAGACCAAAATACTCTGGTACGAGTAGGCGAGTTAGGATTAGGTTACTACCAAACCGAAGTACCTGACCAGTTCCATAGCCGAAAACTGTCCAAATAGCACTACGAATAGCAAGCTTTTTCGTCATAATTTCTTGATTAGCAATGAGAGGTTAGCCAAAAGTTTCTACATGCCTACTCTGAGTAAATAGAAATGTTATTTGATATTAGTTCTTCAAGCTTACCTGTAGTTGGTAATTATGCTCTACTTCTCTTGATTTCTGTTGGTAATATCGGAACAAATTCGCTAACTTGCCTGCTTCAAGTGCGATGTCGTGCTGTGCTTTCACAGAAACATATCCAGCTTGACCCATTTGTTGCAACTTCTCTGTGGAAAGTTCTAAAACTTCACGCAAAGCTGCTGTTAAACCTTCTACAGAACCTGATGGAACAAGCCATCCGTTAACACCCGGCATGACTAGTTCCGGAATTCCAGCAACATAGGTGCTAACGACTGGACGCCTCAACGCCAAAGCTTCCATAATCACCACAGGTAATCCTTCTGCAAAGCTCGACAGAACTAAAGCACGGGAATTCATCACATATTTTTGTACTTCAATACCACTAGCCCAACCAGTAATTTTTACTTGTGCTTCAAGACCATATTCAGTGATTAATTTTTCTATTTCCGGTCTTAAAGGACCATCACCAACAAGAGTCAACTGACACCATAATCCCATAGCCGCTAATTGCTTAATTGCTTCTATTAAGAGTAGTTGCCCTTTTTCTTCACACAGCCGACCAACGCATACTAAGTTTGGTTGGGATGGTATTGTTGTTATCGGGTGGTTGAAAAAATCACTGTCTATACCACAACGAATCACATGAATTTTTTGCCACTGCTGGTGTTCGCACCACCGATAAAGCTGACCTTGACTGAAGGAACTTACGGTAGTCACAAAAGCTGCACGATTTATCTTTTCTCTCAAGCCGATACTTTCAGGTTTATCAAACTCGTATGGACCATGAACTGTAAAACTATATGCTGGTCCACCTAACGCTTGACACAACATTGCTACAGTGGTGGAGTTAGTTCCAAAGTGAGCATGAAGGTGAGTTACTCCTGCATTACGCAACCAACCTAGCAGAACGCAAGCTTCAGCTAAGTAAATAATATGATATAGAACTCCTCTCTCTGAAGCCCAACCAACTTTAAGGGCTAACCATAAACTCTTCAACCAAAGAATTGGTTTGGTAATGGCAATGCCGAACAAATTAAACAGCAAACCTAAAATGCCTACACTCAACACTACTAAAGTTTTCTTAGACTCTAATTTGTCCTCTGGATCAACCAATTCAGATTCGCAATCTCGAATTGAGAAGCGTTCTACTGCAAAACCGCAAGCTTCAAGAGCAGCGATTTCTCGTCGAATAAAGCTGTGGCTTGTCTTTGGATACTTATTTACTAAATACGCTATTTTCATTTTTACTCCAAGCTTACAGTAAGAGCCTTACAGTCAATAAGACAACTTACACAATTTGGTAATGGGTTATTGGTTATTTAGAGAAGAAGATAATAATCGTCCCTATTACCTATTAATTGTCTGTTCAACTACAACGGCACAAGTTTTCCACCGAAATCTATTGACTGAGTGGTTGCGAGGAATGCCTTTGGATATGCCGAAAGTTCCCCGACTGATTGTTGCCATAGGCAATATACGAAGTAGGAATTCGGCTGAAGAAACAAGTGAGCGAGAAGAGCGTTTTCACTTTCGGTGACGTTGGAGTGACTAAATTTCCTTTACTCATACATGCCTGCGCTCTCCCCTTGTCACTTTTGGTAAATGGCAAAGAACTATCTTCACGAAGCTTGCATAACTAAGAATGCTGGAGCAAATCTCTAAAATTTTTTTAGTCAATACCAGACGTTAAGATAATGTTTTTACCAGCGAAAATCAAGATGTTTGTATGAAGTTGATATTTAGATACTAGTATATTTTCGTAAAGTTACTGTAAATTTCGATAGTTAGTCCGGATGTCATGAAAAAATGTCTGTATTTATAAGATTTCGTCTGTTAGCCGTTGAGGGTCAACTTTTAAGCATCAATGACCAAAATTCCCTACAATTACAAACCTGATGACTACCAGTGCTAGATTTTCTTTAAGTGCTAACTTTTTTATACTCAACTAAAGTACGTTGCCTTTTGAGTAAGCGGGAAAGGTGAAACTGAATTTGACCCTGCACTTGCGGAAATTTACCTAAAACGCAAGACAAAGAGTAAAGAACTGCCTCTTGTGACTTAAATCCTCGTTGTGAAGTATGTTTGTATACTTTAAAACCTAATAAAGCATAAGCCATGAATAGTAACAGTATACTTAGACCTGGAAATAACAATGTCACATATGGCTTTATATGACTTAGATACAGATGGCGATTTCCAATCCAAAATCCAGAATCTAAAATCCGAAACGATATTATAACCGATAAGCATACAGTTGTAATTGCTAGCAAGGGCAGTTGCAACCCCCACAACCAAATACCTCGGCTTTCTTTGACCCAATGCCGTTCTGGGCTACTCCCATGTATCCAAGACCCTTCAGCAAAAGCATGACCTGCACGTAGCGATCGCTTCCACCACTGACTAAAATGAGTCATTTGAGCGTCATGCTGGGTCATCTCCGTATCTATACGTAAAATACTCCCTCCAGATTGACGTAATCGCACACATAATTCAGGCTCCTCACCGGCAATTAAGCTGGGATTGAAACCGACTGCTTGTTTAAGTGCTAAAACTCGCATCATTGAGTCGCCACCGCATGCTTTGGCTTCCCCAACAGGAGTGTTCCATTCTATATCGCACAAACGATTGTAGATAGAGTGATCTGGGAATTCTTCTCGCCGCCGCCCACAGACGACAACAACGTGAGGTTGAGTCACCAATTCATGCACTGCACGTTCTAACCATCCTTCTACGATCCGACAGTCTCCATCCACAAACTGAACAAATTCGGTATCTGGGTTTACTTTTAATAGATGTTCAAAGCCTGCATTTCTAGCACGACCCGCAGTAAACGGAATAGATAAATCAAGTTCTACTACATGAACGCCTAGAGAGCGAGCCAATGCGACACTACCATCTGTCGAACCTGAATCTACGTAAACAATTGTGGTTTTTTGACTCAATACAGAAAGTAAGCACTCTTTAAGACGATTTCCTTCATTTCGACCAATGACAACAACTCCAACTGGCTGCACTCTTCATACCTCCTGTAATCGCATATCGTTTCCAGAATACTGATATTCGTCATAAACTTGTTAAGGAACACGAGCGATCGCTATACCTCTAATTATCAATTTATGGGACATTTGTGGAAAAAGCATACATATAACCATCATTACGGTGAATAGCTTTGCAGTACTTATGGCGTACTGGGCTAACCTTGCCAAGTGGTGTTCTCATTTCAAATACCCCACTCCAACGTACAGTCAACCTACCAACATGAGTACCTGCAAACTTGCCAGATGGAAGAATTGCTCGTACCATGTCGCTTCTAAAAAGCCAAATTCTTGAAAAAAACTCTAGCAGGAATCAGCGTACCCATCGACTGCGTGAATAGCTTTGCTATACGAGCAACCTTATAATCATCTAAATCGCCAAAACGTGTATCCTTAGCATCCATCAATCGAATTCATCTTTTGCGGAAAGTTTCAAGAATCCCATAGCATTTTGCTCTGCTAAACCGATGCCAATTCTCTTGAGCGCTTTTGATTTCACTCATAGGCAAACTTGACAATATGGATGCGAGGATCGACCTTAGACTCCTTACTCTTAAGCTTGAAGATAAGAAAGGAATAATCGATCACATAATATAATCACATATTTTTCCGAAAAGAAGCAGAATTTCATGAATGATTCATACGATCTTCATAAACCTAAAGACATAATTTTAATTATCATCAAAAAAAGAAATAACAAACATCTGTATATTAGGTATTATTTTTGAGTACAAAGAGTCAAAGTCAGATTTAGAACAGCCCCACGCCTAAGGTCACGGGGTTGGAATAGGAAAGAAGTCGCTGCGGTGTGGCTAACTTTGTAGTTTCCTTGTGTCAGGATGAAAGATTTTCAGCGTCAAAAGCGATCAAGAGCCAATTCCAAGAGATAGAGTTTTCCAGGGGCTTAGACAAGTGTTATTTAACTCAGTCGAATTTTTTGTCTTTCTCGTCATTACATATTTGCTTTACCGCATTCTTCCTTTCCGTGGGCAAAACATTATGTTGCTTATTGCCAGCTATGTATTTTATGGCTGGTGGGACATACATTTACTTTTTTTGATTGTTCTATCAACTGTTATCGACTTTTACAGTGGAGCAATGATTGATTCAGGACGCTTGAGTCGCTCTCACCGCTTCTTTTGCTCTTGGTCAATTGTCCTTGCAGCCCTCGCCTTTGATACAATACAGTGGAATGCGGTATATTTAACGACATCTAATTTCGTATCAGTACAATGGTCGCAGCTTTTTCCTAGCGCATTGTCTGGCTGGTTGGTCTTCCTGGGATCAGTGGCACTGGTTGCGATCGGCAATTTATTACACCCGCGATGTGTTGCACTCAAGGAACACAAACGACGTAAATTCTTTTTATGGGTGAGCATCTGCGCTAATCTCGGCATTCTCGGCTTCTTTAAATACTCAAATTTCTTTATTCATAGTGCCCAAGAAACGATTCATGCGCTCGGTGTACCAGTTGAATATTGGCATTTAAACCTGATTTTGCCTGCAGGAATCTCATTTTACACTTTCAAAGCCATCAGCTATGCGGTCGATCTTTATAAAGGCAAAATGACGGCATCGTATGAGTTCCTGAATTTTGCGCTGTTCTGGGCTTTTTTCCCACCCCTACTGGCAGGTCCAATCGACCGAGCATCGCATTTGCTGCCGCAGTTATCAAATCCTCGCCAGGTAAGCTTTCAGCAATCAGCAGAAGGTTTGTTCCTGATTCTGTTCGGTTTGTTTAAAAAAGTGGCGATCGCTGATGGAGTTGCAGGTTCAGTTAACGCTATATATGAGACTGCAGGAGCAGTGTCTTGGATTGATGTTGTTGCAGCAACTTTTCTCTTTGCTATCCAAATCTACTGTGATTTCTCTGGTTACTCAAACATAGGCAGAGGCGTATCTAAACTATTTGGCATAGAACTGATGCTAAACTTTGACCTGCCTTATATATCAAAAGATCCGAGTGAGTTCTGGCGTCGTTGGCATATCAGTCTCTCGACATGGCTGCGCGACTACCTTTACATTCCTCTTGGTGGAAACCGCAAAGGCGAACTGAGAACTTATCAAAATCTCATGACGACAATGGTACTTGGCGGATTATGGCATGGAGCTGCATGGAATTTTATCCTCTGGGGTTTCTATCAAGGAACACTTCTATCTGCATACCGAGTTTTTACTCCCAAAGAGTCGAAGAAGCATTCTGAAGCATCAAAGAGCCAAGGTTTTGGAAACCTGAGGGGGATCGCTGCAATTGTGCTGTTCTTTATTGTCACTTGCTACGGGTGGCTGCTGTTTCGAGCCAATTCTCTCGCTCAAGTCATGACGTTTACTAAAATACTGTTGGCAGATTTTGGCAACTTTACTCTGAGGATGCCGAAACCCCCTCTATCTGCTATGTTGGGTATTCCGTTATTAATTGGTTACGAAATATTGGAATCTTTTAAAGCCAATCGACCACATTTTAACATCCGCTTCGACATACCAGCCCGTGCGATCTTTTACGCTACACTCATCTTCATTTTATTAATGGGCACAAGCAACGCACCCGCACAGTTTATCTACTCACAGTTCTAAGTAACCCAAGTTGCTAGTTATCTAAAAGTACATAAATTCAGTACACAATATATATGATAAGTATTAAAATATATATTGTGTATAAATAATATTACTTAAAAATACGGTTACATGCATTAACTAGCAACTTACGTCAAGTGCTGTATTTCATAAATTCGTGTCATAAAATAAGCCTTGTAACTGCGCTTTAGCGATAAAGTGCAGTTACTAACATAACGGTATGAATTTATGCAATTTTGTACTAAGAAGAAGGCAAGCACGGGTAAAAACATCTGGAAAACTGTTGTGATGGGGGTGTGGATTGTTCTTTTCTTAATGGTCATGGATATTGCAGTCAACGTTCTGTTTCCTTATCCGTCAGATCCCCACATGACTCCCAAACAACTGAGCCTCTACTTTAATTACGGTAGATCGCTTGAAGGCAAACTTTCACAGATGGTTGGACCAACAGATGAGTCGAGTTCAGCGATCGCCGTTGCAGGTTGGTTAGATCCAGAGTTATGGAAAAAGTTAAATTTAGCGACTCGCCCTGCAAACAAAGAAGATTTATTGGTTGCCATCTATGGAATGTCATTCTCGAATCATGTTGGTGAGGCGATGAAGGAAATCAATCCTAATATCACCTTGAGAATGATCGCCGGCCCTGCCGCACCACCCAACTACTCATTGGCTGCATACAAGCTTGACAGGGATAGACATCAAGCAGATGTAGTGATGATGGGAATTCTGGCTTCTAGTGTCAAAGGACTAACCACCTTAAATGGCATGACATGGCAGTTTGAGGGACCGGCTCCTTACACTTATCCAAAATACTTTATAGAAGACGGCAAGCTGAAGGAGATTGTACCGATGGCGACATCGCTAGCTCAACTCCGCGATACTTTTCACTCATCACAACAACGGGATGTTTTCCTAACTCAGTTACAAGAAAACGATCAATTCTTTGATTCGTTTCTGTTTAACCGAAATTTTCTGGATAATTCTACACTTATTCGCTTGGTTCGTCGAGCTTGGGCACAACGTCATCAAAAAGAGGTGGAGAAGCAAATTCATACTTCAAAAGGATTTACAGAATATCCAACCCAGATTTTAAGAGCGATGGTAACTGACTTTGCACTCACGGCTGTCAAGGATCAAAAATTACCGATTGTACTTCTATTTAATGATCGCGGGTATGATGACCATTTGTTTCGGGCATTGGAACCAACGCTTAAAAGTGCTGCGATTCCATATGTCAGCACTCATAACATTGCCCCTGCATCTAACTTGGCAAACTTCATTCCTGATGGGCATTTTGTCAAGAGTGTTGATCAGCAAATCGCTAAAGCTGTATTCAAGTTAATTGGCGATCGCTCTTAGGATTTGCGCTTGGATTGAATTCGTCAACGTTGATGCATGGAATTTACAAAACCCAATCAATCTCAGAATTGAGTAGGAAGAGGGGGCACAGAGAGAGGAATTACCTCCGCTCCCAATACTGCAAGGGCTGAGTCCTCTTTTCCTCCCCTGCATCCCCTGCTTGCCTTAACAGATAAATTTCGCTCTTCCCTTGCAGTATTGCCTCCGCTCCTCCCGCTTACCCTATTTGCTTAGTGACTGGAGGTTTTGGGTTGACGGAGAGAACAACGGTTAAGAATAGAACCCAATATATATTAGATATACGTAGAAGGTAACTCTCTGTGACGTTATTCATTGCTAAGAACATCAGGAATGCTAGAGGCCAAAGGTTTTCTGAGTTTCTAGTTGCGTAAGCTCGTTTCAGCGCTAGAAAAAAGGCTCTGAAATAAATTATTAAAAACAGTATTAACCCGATATAACCTACATCCAGTGCGATATCAAAAAAACCATTATGAGAGTGAGGTGCGACGAAACCGGGGGAAACCGCTCGACCTGCTTCTTGTCCATAAGGAGCTTGTGGTGACCAAAATGCACCACGACCATAACCCAATAAAGGTCTTTGCCCAAGCCTCATTAGAACAGTAGCCCATAATATCGTTCTTCCAGTTAAAGTAGGGTCTTTTCCTAAGCCTGTTAATAAAGCTACCCAGTTACCGACGACTAATGTAGCCACACAAGCCAAAATTAGAATTGCCAGGTCTAAAATGACCACAGTTACCCTTCCCTGCCACCGAAAATTACGATAAAAACCTAAAATAAAGACAAGAAGAAAATAGATGACTAGAGAAGTTTTTGAAGTAGAAAGTAACATCATGATTAGCAGTAAAATAATACCTGCCCACCTATAGAGTTTCTGTCGTTCGGTTTTGACGGGTAGTAAAAAAAGTGCTAATGAGCCGATAATCATCATGCTGCCAAAAGTATTCTTATAGTCATATACTCCTCTCCAAGCTCCTGGATGATCCTCCTGATGTATGGCAATAACTGGTACGGTGAGAGCGAGAAAGATACTTGCGAAAGCTCCTATAACAAACGTCCAAACAATGAGTTTGATCTGCTCTTTTAAACTAAATCGAGTCGCAAAATATAAGCTAAACGAAGTCATTTGCCAGACTTCACGATTATTTTTGAAAACGTCTAAGGGAAAATCAGACCAGATAAATGAAAGTAAGATTATTAATGTCAGTACCCAAAGTAATTTTTCTCTGCTAGCAGTGCGCATAGCATCTTTTCTGTGGGCAAAAATTAAAAATAGTGATCCCAGCCAAACAACATATCTGAGTGCTGTGGTGAAAAAGCCAGGGAGTAATGGAGTATCAATTATCCCTGTCCCTAAATCAAAGGCTCTGGTGAAAAAGGTTAATCCTATAACTGCGAACCATTTTTCAGCCCTTTCTACAGTTTTGTTTTGCATAAGTTGATATTTATAATTCGCTTGTTCCAAACTTAAGCAACATAAAAATAAATAATCCTGTAAACAAATGAACTACCCCTTGCATTCATGGGACGGGGTAGTTCATCATTGTAACCAAACTTATGCTAATAAGTAAACTTAGAATTGTATATTCCTGAAGTAAGTCGATGCTCAGATAGCCAATGCTGATTTTCCGGTGAGTCATGAAGCCAACGATTGACTAATTCTGCCCACTTTACAGGAATCTGTAATCGCTTCCAAGCATCCGCAGAAGCTTCTGAAAGACTGTAATAAAGATTTGGCTTGAGGAGCATCTCAATACACATTGCCAAAGCTGTTGAGTTACCTGCAGGAAAAGTCATTGCATTCACACCATCTTGTAAGTTTCCTTTAAACATTGGGTGATCTGAGGCAACAATTGGAGTTCTTGAACAAAAAGCTTCATATATTGTCAAAGGAAACCCTTCTGGGTATTCATGCCTGCTAGGAACTATAACAATATCCGCCTTCCGCATTAAATCTATGATTTGATGATGTGGCACTAATCCCAAGAAGTTCACACAATCTTCAATATTCAATTGTTTAGCTTGCTGAGTAAAATAATCAATTTCACCCTTACCTGCTACCTGTAAATTAATTGGTAAGTTTTTGAGCTTCGCGACTGCTCTGATAATGTCGCCAACTCCCTTGCTTTCTTGAATTGCTCCAACATAGATTAAATTTATCTGATTTTTATTCTCCGGTAAATTTTTGGGCGCATAAAAATCAGGTGTGACAAAATGAGGCCAGTCCCAAGGGATAATTTTATTTGGGTTAACTCCTATTTTTTGAAGTGATAAACTAGCATTAATACCATGATTTCCAATGACTTCAATGTGCTTGTTGTTAAGCAAGCGAGCCAAGAAGTAATTTCGGATTTGCCGACGTAAACCTTTACCAGAGAATGAATCTGCTAGTAATCCTAATGTTTTGATTTTGTTTTGAATTGCCCAGTTAAAAAGTGCTGGAATTGGCGCATGAATAACTAAATGTGTAGGATTTTGCTCGGCAATTAATTTTAAAAGTTCTCTTTTTTGTTTGTAGGGATCGAGTCCCGCACCAACAGCTCGCAATCCATCTTGAAGAACTACGCTATAAGACTCTTTGGTTCGACAACAAAATAAAGTAGTCTCTTCAATTTGCTTGCTAATATCAGTTACAGCATTGATGAGGTATTTCTGAGCATGATAAGTTTCAACTCCATTTTCAGCAAGGCGCTGAAAAACTTCACGATAGTCACCGCCATACTGTACAATCAATAAGCGCATTTTTACAAACTAGAATAATAAAGTGTATCTGTAGGCGTAGCCCCCCGTAGGCAACGCTCTTTTATAAATAGGACTTACGCATTCATTTGCCAAAAGGCTTAATTTATTGAACCGCCCTCCGGGTGACGCTCCTCCGTCGCTAACGCTGCGCTAACATCAGTCGCCTACGGCGGGAAAACGCCTCATGCGCGCTGATTCACCAAGACGAGGGCAGTTCGCAGGAGGGTTTCCAACGCCAGAGCCCTAGGTCGGGAAACCCTCCTTCAGTACTGGCTCCTCCGTAAGAATCTGCCCGTGCCTTGGCTGACGCCACGTCTGACGACGAACGCGAAGCGTCTCGAAGAGAAGAAAGCCAAGAATGAGTAGAGTTTGCGTAAGTTTTAATAAAGAATCTATAGGTTCACCAAAACCCTTTATAATTGCTTTATTAATGCAACTGATGATGTTTGAATAAACTTAAATTCAGCCATGTGCTACTTATCGACAGGTGACATTATTATATTATGAAATGCATTCTCAAAAGATAAGGAGCGGATACTGTTAGATATCAATCCATAAGGTTCAGTTAAAGCTTGCCCCCCTAGCTTCAAAAGGGGGGAGCCCACGCCAGTCGCCTTAATGAAAACCAAAGCACAGCGTTAGCCGCCCTTGTTGAGGGGGGTTGGGGGAATCTTAGATGACTGAACACTAATAACAACAATCGTCTTGCTTGATAGCTTGTTATTGAAGTGCAGACTGTTGCTGAACAATGTTACGCTTTTGATTAGCTCCTGTGACTTTTAATGCCAAACTTTCAATTTCGTGGTATAGCGATCGCGGCAGAAGCCAGAGAGAATACGCAGCAGCTAAAGTCATTAGCGTGCGACGCGGTTCCTCCTGTAGGATGCGTGGATAAGCAGACAAAGCTTGCTGCATGAATTGGACGGCTGTGGAACCTAATTTTAAAGTGACAGCCCTTCTGGCTAAATGTCGATATTGGTAAGCCATAGCTATATCTTCCAACTGATCCATCAAGTCAGGAGCATAGACATGCACTTTTTCCAACATTCTTTTCCAAGAATTAAGCTTTTTGAGCAATTGCGCTGAATGTCCAGATGGATTAACTCGATACAGAGTCAAAGCTTCAGGAACACCTTCAATTTTCCACTTTGTTTTCAGTGCAATCCTCAACCAACATTCAACATCTTCCGATGGATGTAATTGTCGATCATCATCAAAATAAAAATTCTCAACTGCACCATAAAGATTGTCTGAGAATTTAATATCCTCAAAAACTTCTCGTCGCATCACTGGTACAGAACCATTACCGATAGGAGTGCGACAGATTAAATCGAGTGGTGTAATGTCTTGCAACTTAGAAATCTGATATATACCTAGAGGCTTATCCTGTTCATCAATAAAAGCCGAGCGACAAAAGCTAACTCCTACTGACGGTGAAGTTTCTAAATGAGCGACATGTTTTGCTAACTTTTCGGGCAACCACAAGTCATCCGCATCTAACAAAGCCAAATATTCTCCTTGAGCGTTGCGGATACCAGTGTTTCGAGCCGCAGCAACTCCCCGATTTTCTTGACAAAGAATTTTAATTCTTGGATCTGTAAATTGCTGACAAATTTCTCTACTTTTGTCAGTAGATCCATCATCAACAATAATCAGTTCAAAATTTGTATAAGTCTGCTCCAGAACTGATTTTATTGTAGCCGCTATATATTTTTCTACTTGATAAACTGGAATAATAACAGATACTTTTTTCATCATTAATTATCGATTGTGAGTTGTTAATTGTTAATTCAATACTCTGGATAAAATCTTGTCCAGAGATACTGCTCCCTTCCCGGTGTAAGATTACCTATATCTCTGATCTTCAAACTTGGCTTCCTTGGCGCGGCAGATGCTTCAACGGGGGGAACCCCCGCAGCGCACTGCCTTGTCTTGGCGGTTTATTTTTTCGGTATTCTTCTAGCGGGAAGGGAGTAAGCAACGAAGAAATGAGAGTTACAATGCTTACAGCCTTGAGAAAAAAACTGTCCGGAATATTGTTAATTATGAGTTGAGAGTTGTCATCTTTCCTTTCCTGGTGCTTCCCTACTCGTCACTCCCCACTCCCCTCTTGATAATTTTTGCAGGGATGCCAACTGCTGTTGCTCCCTGTGGAACATCACAAAGAACGACAGCATTAGCGCCAATGTTGGCACCATTTCCAATAGAGACGTTACCAAAGATTTTTGCTCCAGCACCAACATTGACAGATTTGCCTAGCTTTGGTGCATCAAAAGGACGATCTAGATAACGATTTCCTAAAGTCACACCTTGGCGGATAATACTATCATCACCAATCCAGCAATCTCCATGAACGACAATTGCTCCCTGGTGTTCAATGATTACGCGGCGACCTAGCTGGACTGTGTAGGGTAGTTCAATTCCATAATTATTACGAACTTTGCGATATAACATTCGATAAAGAATGCTGAAAGGTGCGCGAAGAGATTTGGGCTGAATTTTCATTCGCCAAACCCCAAAACGCAGAACCGCTACTGCTCGAAATCCTGGCTTTGTCCAATCTTGACCATGAGCAATCCAGTCTTCTTTTATTTGCTGCCACAGGGTTAAAGTCGGAACATCATTTTCGCTGACATTTGCCATCGACTCTAGTCTTGCAGCCATAACTATATTCCTACTTCAGTTTCTTTAACTTTGACTTTGACTTTGTCATCACTGGTATCGGTTCGATTACTGGGATAGTAAAAGAAACCGCCCGGTTCGTGCTTGATATTGACTCCATTGGCAACGATTCCCAAAACATTAGCTTCAGAACGTGATAGTAAAGATTTTGCTGCCGCAACACTACTGGAATCAACAACACCAGGTCGAGCCACGACTAAGACTCCATCTACCATTTTGCCTAAAACTGCTGCATCAGCAGTTCCAACCAAAGGAGGCGTATCAAAAACAACGTAATCATACTGGTCTGAAAGCGTCTCAACAAGAGTAGTCATGCGCTCAGAATCAATGATAGCTAGGGGATTAGGAGGCATTACTCCAGCCGTCAGAACAGATAGTTGAGGTGTAACTTTTTGCACAGCTACTGAAAGTTTTTCTTCATCAACCATGACATTACTCAAACCAACTGAATTGATCAAACCCCATAGGTGATGTTGATGTGGCTGACGCATATCTGCATCAACTAACAGAACTCGTCGTCCCGCTTGAGCCATTACTGTCGCTAAGTTGGCAGAAACTTCTGATTTTCCTTCTCCACTGACAGAACTAGTGACTACAATTGTGCGAACTTTTTTATCTAAACTAATAAACTTCATATTTGCCCGAAGCATGTGGTATGCTTCATGGATCACAGAACAAGGTGATGTTGCCACAATCACTCTGTTTGAGATTCCGCTTAACATTGACTCTTTGGCAGTTGGGGTGTTTACGGTTTCAAAATTCGGAATTAACCCTAACAGAGTTTGTCCAAAAAGTTCTTCTGCTTCCTTCGCTGTTTTCAACCTTCTGTCGATAATATCAACCAAGAATCCCGCTGCTATGCCTATGAGCAAACCACCAAATATACCACCCACACCAATGCCAATCTTCATTTTCATGGCGGCTGGGCTACTGGAAACTCTAGCAGGTTCAAGTACGCGGGCGTTCCCGATATTCTGGTTTTCTGCTATTTTAGTTTCCTGTTGTTTTGTCAAAAGGTTTTCGTAGCTTTTTTGAGCAACCGATAAACTGCGCTCCAATTCTCCTTGCTTCTTCTCTAAATTCGGGAGAATACCAGCCCGCTTGCTATAAACTTCCCTAAGATTAGACAATGTTTGAATTTTTCTTTCTGTACCCAGGCGTTGAGACTGAAGCTTCACTAAATCAGCAGTTATGTCTTGCTTAATTTTCCCCATCTCCAAATTACCAGGAGCGACATTTGCTTTGTATCCTAACGACTCGTTAGTTCGCTGCTGTATTAAAGCCCTTAAATCTGCTTTTTGCTTTTTGAGTTGAACAATGGTTGGGTTCTCTTCTGTCAATATATTTTGTTTATTTGCTAGCTGAGTTTCTAGCTTTTGATGTTCAGATATCAGCTCTTGCAAACCAGGCACCTGACTTAAAGAAGTCAAATCGACAGCACTATTGTTACGAAAATTGAGTTGCTTACGAAGATCGTTTTCCTGAGCTGTCAATTCTGATAATTGAGAGCGAGCATGATTTAATTCATCCTCTATACTTGCCACAGTTTTAACTGCGCCTTGCGTCTCTTCGTGCAAATCGATAATTTGATTTTCAGCTTTAAATTTACGCAGTGCCTCCGATCTTCGGTTTAATTCTTTTTCAGCCCATGGCAATTGATTTTGAATAAATGTCCCTGCTGCTGAAGCTTCGGCTCGATTAGACTGAATGTTACTAGCAACAAATGATGTCATCACCTGATCGACGACAGCTTTAGCCATTTCCGGATTGCTAGATGTAAAAGAGACTTTAAGTACATCAGTATTTAAAACTGGCTCAGTTTTAATTTTCACTACCTCTGGAGTTAGAGGAACACCATGTTTATCTTTGAGATTAAGAGTGCGGATAACCTCTTGAATAATAGGTGCTGATTGTATCAGCACACCTTGCGTGTCTAAAGGATTCGCCTCACGCTTCAAGGATTCCAACTGTCCTTGTTTTTCTCCAACTCCTGTGTAAGAAGAGGTTCTGTTTATTTGGAACAGCAGTTTTCCACTTGCTTCGTATGCAGGTTTGTCGAGTAACAAAGCCGCTCCAGATAACGCCACAAAGGTTGCAAAAACTCCTGTGCTAACTCGCCAGTGGCGTTTGAGAATTAGGAAATATTTTTGAATATTTACGTCTTCAGTGTTATCTTTAGTCTCCATACCACCAGTTCCTTTGCTGCACAGTGTTGAACAAAAAACGACTTCTACATTTTCGTGAGACTTCTTGTAACAGACTGAATCTCACTCACTTTATGTTGTATAACAGTTGACCAAGGGTTCTTATATACGCGAAACCTTTGTTGAAAAATTAACCATAAAAACGGAATGGCATCCAATAAATACCTTCGCCACAAGCGCTTCGGTTCGCTTAACAGTCTGTAAAGCCACTCTAAACCTACCTCACTCATCCACTTTGGTGCCCGGTGAACATTTCCTGCCTCAAAGTTGATCGTCGCACCAATAGCCAAGTATATCTTAATATTTTTCAATTGCTTCCTATATTTGGCAATCCACATTTCCTGCTTCGGCGCACCTACTCCTATTGCTAGAACCGTTGCTCCTGTAGAATTAATGATATCTACAATTTCTTGGCATTCATCCTCTTTTTTTTCAAACCCATAGGAAGGTGAATGAGCAGCAACTATTATGTCCCGACCTACTTTATAATTAATTTTTTCTTGAGCATTCTTAGCTACTACCGCATCACCTCCTAGTAAGAAGATTTTAATACTTTCATCATGCTGGTAGTAGTTATAAAAAGCCGGAAACAAATCTGAGCCAGAAATCTTTTCTTTTATAGGTGTTCCCAGAAAAGCTGATACATAAATTAAAACCTTACTATCGCAAACTCTATAATCAGCTTCTTGGTAAATACTGTAAAACTCTGGATTTCTTTGTAATTTCATCAAATGGTCTACGTTGGGTGTAAAAACAATACCGCCTGTTCGCAGCTTTTCTAACAACTCGACCATTGTGAGATTATGGAGTCCCACATTCAATAAGTTAATCAATCTCATACCACAACTAAAAAAATCGATCCTAAACAATCTAGTTTGTTCTCAATGAGTTGCCAAGGCATTTATTTAAAATAAGGATACACTAATAATATTTGATGCATGTGAGTTCGGTGCAAATCTCACAGAGTTTTTTCTCCTCTAACTCATATTACGCATCATGTATTGATAGTTACGTAGTCAAAGGGCTGAGAAAACATTGCGTGACTTTATTACCTAACTATTTAGCTTTCCAATTCTTCAAGCCATAACACTCTTCTCGGTACGGTTTAAAAAGCTTATCCGGTTATGCTTTTCTACCCATTGTGTGATATTTACAACCATTACCTCTTATCTTTTAGCAATTCAATGGCATAAAAACAAGTGGCACAAAGCCAATCTCTAAACTTTCACATGGGAAGTTCTTAAAGTGCCAGATCAGTCCATACAACTCGAATTGACGATGGCAACGGTAGCCTATATACTTTTGTTTTCTAAAACTCAGAGAGTTTTTGAAAGTCTCAGTAAATGCACAGACACGAAATGGCATTTCTTAAACCTATCCATTTTTACAGGGAGATTCTGCTAACGACCTGCTTTTAGTAACAAAATACACATATAGATTTTCATCTGTATGATAAATAGCTACCTTCAAAACCCCTTCTAGTTTCGAGTTTTTACTTTGAGTAGCTAATGTGTATTACTTTTTTAACAGAATTTACAATCACTATATTCTCAGTAATTACATTGTTAAATGTAAAGTTTGCATGTAGAAGTACTACTTAATCTATAAAGAGACTGTAAAGATAAAGTAAACTTCCGGATATTTCCCAAAAATCCAGAAAAAAGTTATTCCATTACACCACTAAATTAGGCTTAACATCTATCCACAGAATGATAAACAGTTAAATATTCTCTAAAAAACTTTTAAATCGGAAAGGTAGGAAAAGTAAGACAACTACCATTTTTACTATACCTACAAAAATGGTATTAATTTCTATAAGTTTTCTTGTTTGTAATTTTTTGCACTTCGTTATGAGTACATGTTTTAATCGGTCTTTAATCCCGCCAAAAATATTTTCTAGAGCGCCGAAAAATTTTATCTTTCGCCAGCCACTCTTGTATGATGTTAATAACAATTTAATGTCTGTATTTAAACATAATTTAATTTGAATAAAACATATTTTATTTAGAAAGATGTATATAGAACAATTCTTCCAGACGTTATTCAAAAACGAGATCAGAGCATCTACGATCGCCACTCCTATCTTCTTTTGTTCTTGCCGCTTGGTCATCAACTCAAAGCCATTGGGATCACTTCTGAATGCCAATTCCAGTAGCGCTAACAATACGAGGGTAGGACAAGTTAGCACCCAGTTATCCCAAAAGACTTCGTAATAAAGACGACACAAATTTTCCACTCTGTAGATTTCTAACAAAAGAACAAGGCTACAAGTCTGACTTTGATCTAAAAATGATTTACTCCTACAAAAAACATTATCCTTAAACTGCAATGTTCTTATGAGGTTACTATTTTGATTTTATTATGTCATCTCCACATAATACCATAAATAAAAGATATTTTGTCCATAGAGATATATTGAGTTATTGAGAGCGTCCTCTCTTAAACCATTCCACAAGAGCATCTGCGATCGCCACTGCTGTCTTCTTTTGTTCTTGAGGCTTGGTAATCAACTCGAATTCATTGGGATTACTCATGAACCCCAACTCCAGCAGCACTGACGGTGCGATCGCTGGACGAGTTAACGCCAAGTTATCCCAAAATACTCCGTAAGAAGGACGGTGTAAATTTTTAACTATATAATTATGTAAGAAAACAGCTAAACTGTGGGCTTGGTTTTGATACCAAAAAGAAGCGAAGCCCTTGATTTTCTCAGCGTTGCCATCATCGGGGAGAGAATTGTGATGAATAGAGATGGCGATCGCTGGTTGTTCTTTAGCAATAATCTCTTGCCGTGCTTCTAAAGACACTTCGCGATCATCTTGGCGTGTCATGACAACCGTTGCCCCTCGCTTCACCAACTCATCGCGCACCAACTTAGACACTGTTAGATTGAGATCTTTTTCCAAATAACCAGTTGGGCCACTCGCACCAGATTCTTTACCACCATGTCCCGGATCGAGTAGAATTTTGATTCCAGACAGAGGCTTGGATTTTGTGCTGAAAACAGGGGCGTTACGTAAAGTTAACACCAAATTGGTGCCGTTGTATCTCAGCTTATATCCCCACTGTTGGTCTTTCTTGAGATTAAATGTATATTGTACACCTTTCAAGGGTGCGGGAAGCTGTTGCCAATCTAAGCGAGAAATCAAAGGATTGTCATCCAGGCGAATAATATCTGTTTGAGCAGTGGTATTGTAAAGAGTGAGGATAAAGGTGCGATTTCCCTGTTGTACGTTCACGGGGACAGCCGTTTCCAGAGGGAAAAACATTTCTGTTGCAGTCTTGAGCTTGCGATACCCCACAGAACGAATAATTGTACGTGGCGGCGTTGCCCCTGGTAGAATGCGAGTTTCCTGACTCTTAATCCAACCACCATAGTCTAAACGCAACCAGTCACCTTCAATACCTGTGACTGTAGATCGTGTGCCTTTAGGTAGGGGTGTAAGTCTAGAATAATCTGAACTCGGACCAGTCCGAGCGACACCAGATTCTGCAATTACTTCCACAACTGGCAACTGTGCCGGAGAGAGAATTTGAATTTTACCGACACCAGGCTCAGATACTGTCTGTCCGTTAAGTGTCAGTTGAAACTGAGGTTGTCCTAAATCACCAGCTGCTTCTACTGTTGTGCAACCTTTGTATTTGCCAGTTGTTGATTGAGTGGAAGACTGATTTCGTCCCGTTAATGCCGCAAGGTTATTTGGGAGTTGTGCTTGTTGCGGTTGAGGTAACAGGGAAATTGTTTGGTTGCCTAACTTCGCAGAAACACTGGCGTTAGGAGTCGCAGACGCACTCAAACAAATGAGTTCTCCAGGAAGTCTAGCGAGATCCACTGCTGGCATGAGGGAGTCTTTGGCAAAGGCTAATCCTTGGGGAATTTCAGGTTGGATAGAAACCCTTGTCACCTTAATCTGAATTTCTTGATTCAGGTAGCGTACAGTAAAAATATTTTCTCCCAATTGTAAAGGAAGACTCGGGGCAAAATGACCAGCCTTGCTGCGGTTGATTTGCTTACCATTTATTGTTACTTGTCCGGATGGTGGTGCTGTACCAAGGAAGAATAATCTTTCGGCTGTTGTTTTGTAGTTGGTTTGCGGGAAAACAATTTTGAGAGATTGTTCTTGAGCCACAACGACTGAAGGCGTGACTATGCCTAATATGACTAATCCTAAAATTGCTCTCATATAAAATAGAAGAATATTATATCAGGGGTGGCAGGAGACGGGAGACATGAGACAGGAAACAGCAAACAGGAGGCAGGAGGCAGTATCACCAGCCTCTGTAACTCTCTCACTTGTGCCTCTCTGTGTACTTTCTTTCGGTGTGCCAGAATGCGAAACGTAATTTTAAAAAGTTGTTAATTCAAAATGTTATGAGTAAATTTGTATTTGTCACTGGCGGAGTGGTTTCTAGTATCGGCAAAGGAATTGTAGCAGCAAGTTTAGGGCGATTGCTAAAATCGCGGGATTATTCGGTGTCGATTCTCAAACTCGATCCTTATCTTAACGTCGATCCTGGTACGATGAGCCCCTTTCAGCATGGCGAAGTGTTCGTTACCCAAGATGGTGCTGAAACAGATTTGGATTTGGGACACTACGAACGCTTTACTGATACCTCAATGTCGAGATTTAACAGTGTTACCACTGGCTTGATTTACCAAGCAGTGATTAATAAAGAGCGACGCGGAGATTATAATGGCGGTACAGTACAAGTAATTCCCCACATTACTAATGAAATTAAAGAGCGAATTATTAGAGTTGCAAAAGATACAACTCCTGATGTCGTTATAACGGAAATAGGCGGTACGGTAGGAGATATTGAATCACTCCCCTATTTAGAAGCAATTCGTCAGTTCCGTAAAGAAGTAGGGCGAAGCAATGTGTTATACATGCACGTAACGCTGATCCCATGGATTGCTTCTGCAGGTGAGATGAAAACGAAGCCAACGCAGCATTCGGTAAAAGAACTGCGTTCCATTGGAATTCAACCGGATATACTCATTTGTCGATGCGATCGTAGTGTGCCATCTGGGCTGAAACATAAACTGTCAGAATTTTGCGATGTTCCAGTCGAGTGCGTCATTCCAGCTATTGATGTGAAAAGTATCTATGAAGTCCCATTGAATTTAGAACGGGAAGGATTGGCACAGCAAACGCTGGACTTGTTAAATATGGAACAACGTCCACCAGATTTAGTTCAGTGGTCAACTTTAGTAGAACGAATGCATCTTCCCGTACATCGGGTGGAAATTGCCATTGTCGGTAAGTACGTGCGCTTAAGTGATGCCTATCTTTCGGTTGTTGAAGCACTGCGTCATGCGGCGATCGCCATGAGTAGTGAACTAAACTTGCGTTGGGTAGACTCGGAACAATTGGAAGTTGAGGGAGAGAAAAACCTTCTTGACGGTGTTCATGGAGTGGTAGTACCAGGTGGTTTTGGCATAAGAGGGGTGGATGGCAAGATAAATGCGATTAAATATACCCGCGAACACCAAATCCCCTTTTTAGGTTTATGTTTAGGCATGCAATGTTCTGTCATTGAATGGGCAAGGAACATCATGGGATTAACAGATGCTAACAGTGCCGAATTTGACGTACATACAGACAATCCAGTCATCAACTTGTTACCAGAACAGCAAGATGTCGTCGATTTAGGTGGAACAATGCGCTTGGGTTTGTATCCTTGTCGTCTTCTTCCCAATTCTCTGGCTTTCAAGCTTTATCAAGAAGAAGTCATTTATGAGAGGCATCGGCATCGGTACGAGTTCAACAATAACTACCGCCAATTACTTCTAGAATCTGGTTATGCGATTAGTGGCACTTCTCCCGACGGACGCTTAGTTGAAATGGTTGAATTACCCAGCCACCCCTTCTTTATTGCCTGTCAATTTCATCCTGAGTTTCAATCGCGCCCCAGTGAACCCCATCCTTTATTTAAAGGTTTTATCCAAGCTGCGATCGCCCGTACTGTTCCTACTACAGATGCACAAACACCTGTAGAAATTGGCTAACAGAAGACAGCATGATTAGCAAAAATGAGCGGATGAGGAGATCTTGTGGTGCATTGGGTGAAAATCCATCATGAAAGAAATGAATACTTAGTTAATTTCGAGTATGTGACGTCTTTTCGTCATGAAACTAACAGTCGGGTGACATTTTGGCTACCAAATACTGCTACTCCGATTGTGATTAACCCGCAAACTAACTTAAAGGACTATCAAACAATTTTGGAATATATAGAGAATGTCACGGAGTTAAAATTTGAAAAAGCATATTGGGTAAAAATCCTCTATGACAGAAATGAGTATGTCATCAATCTCAAGTACATTAGCTCCTTTTGTCATGAACCCCAAAATGGTAGGATAACCTTCTGGTTACCGGATAGTAATATTCCGATCATCATTAACCCCGTTAGTAATCCAACCTCCTATCAAAAAGTTCTGGAATACATTCAGAAGACAACTGGATATCTTTTAAGTAAGAAGTAGGAGGTAAACAGAAGTAAAGATGTACTCTAAAACTCTGTTCACTCCTCATTCTTCACTTTTAATAGAGCTAACTTCGCTGCTCCCACCATTCCTGCATTGTTGCCCAACTCTGCTGGCAGGATTTGTAAATCATAGCGAGAAGTGGGGAGTACACGCTGCTGAATTTCCGCTTTAGCAGATGGCAAGAAAAATTCTGCACTGGCGCTGACACCACCACCGATCACGATCGCTTCTGGTGTCAGCACGTAAATCAAACTCGTTAAACCAATGCCCAAGTCTTTACCATATTTTTGCCAAAAAGTCAAGGCATTTGGCTCGCCAACTTTTGCCAGCGCACCTAACTCATTAGGGTCTTTCCCTGTGTGACGACGAATTGCTGTGATTGAGAGGTGCTGCTCTAATGAGCCTTGATTACCGCTATTACACGCGAAGCCATGAGGGTTTAAGGTGATTAATCCAAGTTCACCAGCTGCACCTTGATGCCCAATGAATAGTTTGCCATCGATAATAATTGCGCCACCAACGCCAGTTCCCAAAGTCAGCATGATCAGATTTTTAAAGCGACGACCTGCCCCCAACCAAGCTTCTCCCAACCCCGCACAATTGGCATCGTTAGCCACAATCGTCGGTTTACCAGTCTTCATTTCTATGTAGTTTGCCAGGGGCACATCATACCACCCCTTAAAGTTAATGGCAATTTTGGCAATGCGTCCTGCCGCATCTGACGGTCCCGGAGTGCCGATACCAATTGCAATAGCCTGTTGTTGTGGATCGAGTTGGGCGATCGCATCCACTATCACCGCCATCACCGCCTCTGGAGTTGGTGGTTGGGGAGTCGCCACAGATAATGACTGTACACAAGATCCATTAAAGCGAAAACGTCCCAGCTTGATTGCTGTTCCACCGACATCAATGCCAATGACTTCTTTTCCACTCCCCATATCCCCACTCCCTACATTCAGTACATATTTGTGCTACAGATAAAACATCAGAAAGCATGTACCACAGTTGGTATCATCGGCGGAAGTTTTGTTTATTCTAATTGACTAGATTTATTTGAGTGAACGGAAGTGAGTTGCTGATTAGCCACTAAGCTGAGATCTATAGACGAATTTTGCCAAGATGTTAATGGCGTCCCACGTAAAATGCCCGCAAGGGCGACAGAAAGCATGAAACCACCAGCAGCGGCAGCTATTAAGGAAATACTATCTTTCATAAAACTCTAAATTAGAAATACCACAAACAAAATTTTAGACAATTAAACGTTGAAATAGGGACTTGGAAAAAAGGAGCCAGCCTCAGCCAATTACATATTGGTACAAAAAAACCTTTATATTACCAAATGTTGACTGATTCAGAAACCAACTCATAACTAAATTTCTTCCCATTAACAGCTCCTCTTCCGGACAGAATCCTCTATTCGGAAGACCAAACTTTAATGAAAAGCTGTGTTTATTCACGCCCACTTACTTACTGACGTATTTTATTATCTCTCCGCAAACGGGGATTGACAAAATCGTTCAATCCCTCACCTAGTAGTGATAACCCCACAACCATTAACGTCAAAGCTAAACCAGGGAAAAGAGTCGTCCACCAAATCCCTGTAGGAAGGGCATCCAAAGCTTGTTTTAGATCGTGCCCCCATTCTGGCACTTCTTCTGGAAGTCCTAACCCTAGAAAACCTAACCCACCTAAAACCAAAATTGCATCAGCCGCATTGAGGGTAAAGAGGACGGGTACACTTTGAATAACATTGAAAAATAGATATCGCGAAAGAACTTGCCAAGTATTCGCACCTAAGGCTTGAGCGGCCTCAATAAATACTTCAGTTTTAACACTAACTGTATGATTGCGGACAACACGGTAATATTGGGGAATGTAAGCAATACTAATTGCCAGCGCGGCATTTAAGATCCCACGCCCAACCACAAACGCCAATGTTACTGACAGTAGTAACCCAGGCAGAGTATAAATGCTATCCATGATAAATAGCAAAACTCTATCTAGTTTACCGCCAATATAGCCACTTAACATGCCCAAAGGCACACCAATAAGCATACTTAGCGCTGTCGCCAGCAACACGACCTGCAATGCGGCTTGGGTACCAAATAATGTGCGCGAAAATATATCATAGCCTTGACGACTGGTACCAAACCAATATTTAAGTGAGGGTGGTTCGTGAATTGGGTTCACCAAGGAATCTGTAGGGTTTTGCACCCAGCCCAATGCCTGAAAGACAGGAGCGAAAAATGCTATGAATATAAACAAGAAGGTAATAATTAACCCCACCCGCATCAATTGCTGAGACAGGCTGGGGTTTTTAGCAAATCGAAAAAATCTTGATGGACTTTTTGTCGTGGTCATACGCAGCAATCAGCTTCAAGCCATCAGCTTAAATAGTAATCAGTTAATGACTAAGGATAAAGGAAATATGTTGCAGTTTAGCAGAAAGCTGAGTGCTGAGTACTAATTTCTACAGATAACTTTCCACCAATTGGCGATACTCACTCTTTGACTTGACGCCTTTGACTTCCTTCAACAGTTCCTTATTTTTGAAGAACTGAACTGTCGGCGTCCCTGTCACACCGCCACTCTCGGCAATATCTCGGTCTTTGTCGATGTCAATTTCTACAAAGTGGATTTTGCCGTCAAATTCATCCACGACTTTATTTAAGATGGGCTTGAGGGTATGGCAGGGACCACAGCCAGGAGAAACATATTTGACAATCATTGGGCGATCGCTTTCGTGGAATAACTTCCGTAATGCATAACCACCTTCATGGCGTGTCGTATTCAAATCAAATTCCTGAGAAAGTTTTTCTTCAGTTTTCTTTTGCTCTGGCTGAACTTCATATTCATTACTTGGAGTTTCCGCTTGTTGGTGGAATTCCTGAATCAAACCATTCACGGACAACCAACGTTCTGCCAACATCGCCCCCATACAGCCACTTCCTGCAGCAGTAATCGCCTGACGATACTCATGATCCTGTACGTCGCCTGCAGCAAAAACGCCTTCTACGCTTGTTTCTGGTGAACCGTGTTTGGTGACAATGTAACCGACTTCATCAAGTTCCAGTTGTCCAGTGAATAAAGATGTATTGGGATTATGACCAACAGCGTAGAACAAACCTTTAACGTGCAGTTCGCTTTCTTCGCCAGTTTTGGTGTTGCGGATTTTGACTCCATCCATGTGACCATTACCGAACACATGCAGCGTTTCGGTATTAAAGTGAACTTGGATTTTTGGATTACTTAATGCCCTGTCTTGCATGGCTTTGGAAGCCCGCATTTTGTCTCCCCGCAATAGCATATTCACCGACGAACCGTACTTTGTGAGGTAAACCGCTTCTTCCACAGCTGAGTCTCCACCGCCGATCACAGCTAAATCCGCACCGTGGAAAATAGGTGTGGCACCATCGCAAATTGCACAAGCGGAGATCCCGTGACTCCAAAATTGATCTTCGCCAGGTAAACCCAAGCGCTTTGCTGTCGCACCTGTAGCGATAACAATGCTGTGAGTTTTAAATTCTCGTTCCTCCGAACGTACAGTAAAAGGACGCTGAGTTAAGTCTACTTCAGTGACGTCTTCAGTATATAACTCAGCCCCCCAGCGCTCCGCCTGCGCCTTCATGCGATCCATTAATTCTGGTCCTGTAATTCCTTCAGGAAACCCAGGAAAGTTCTCTACCTCAGTGGTTGTCATCAATTGCCCACCAGGTAAGCCCCCAGCTTGAAATCCCTCAAATATAACTGGTTTAAGGTTAGCCCTTGCCGCGTAAATAGCAGCTGTGTATCCTGCAGGCCCGGAACCGATAATTACCAAATTTTCTATGGCATCACTCATATTAAAACAAACTCATAACGACTATGAGTTAAATATAGCATATTCATAGAGCGATCGCCAATGTGGGGAGAGGGGAGAATAATGACTCCCTTGCTTCCTGTCTCGTGTCTCCCTGTACTAATGACTTTCAGCTTTCTTGAGTAGCAATTTCATCAGTTTTTGCTGACATGATAAAATCATTGCGATGAAGTCCGTGAATTGCGTGAGTCCACCAACTCACCTTGACCTGACCCCATTCAGTAAGTAATGCTGGATGATGTCCTTGTGCCTCTGCAATCTCGCCGACACGATTGGTAAAGGCGAGTGCTGTTTGAAAATCGCTAAATTTATAGGTACGTTCTAGACGCGCTTCTCCATCAACATTGATAATTTCCCAATGAGGAATTTGCGGTTTAAATTCTGCAATTTCCGCCTCTGTGACTCGTGGTGCATCTTGATGACAGGCACTGCACTTTTGTTGTGTTAAAGAAGTCATGGTCACCTTTTATCTCAATGATTGCATTTTATACCAAGATGGAAAAACTTTATGAGGAATGGGTCATAGAGCAAAATAATTTGCTCAGCTTAATTATTAAGCAAATGATGAATCCGTTTCCATGAAAGTATAGAAAAAATTTATTTTTATGCATTCATAAATGTCTTCGCAAGTACCATTAGTGAGGAATTCCTGATTTGTCATTCCTGAAGTTTAAACTAGTACTACGAACATGGAATTAAAAATTTATCTTGGAAAGTTATAGCAATTTTCAGGTAAAGTCTGCAAGAGAGTGAAACTTCACTCTCTCGCGAGCTTTACGTAGCTAGACCACAGTCTTAGAAGCGTTTTGTGTAGGGTACGGCTGTTTGCTATTACCACACAGTGTGGTTCATTTATGTCAAAACGGATGTAAGCGCAGAGAAGTTGCAGGGAGGCTTTTCATCAAAATACAACCTTTGGGAACGATTTCCATCTCTACTGATTTTCCACAAAATTAAAAAGCTTGGTTTAAGGCTTTTTAGTAGTTTATAATCATATCTCTCCACTGATAGATGCTGTCTACGATTTTGAGTATCTATGATTGCAGCTTCCTACACTTAAGTATAATATTTAGCCTAAAGCGAGCGAACGCACCATATATACACGCCTTGGCTTCATCAATAATTTTATACTCACCATTAACCTACTTGCCACACTTCAAATAGTAGAACAAGCAGATTACACTCAAAAAATATAAAAAATTATCATAAAGATTCAGACGCTCGGGTATTGACAAAGGTGTTACTGTAAAGATAATGTTTTTGTGTCAAATGATAAAATCATTTACAAATCTCAATTAAGCTTATTGCTTTAAGGTTAACCGCGTTATATAAGGGTAACGCAAGAGTCAGTTGTTGAATTTAGTTTTCCATGCTTTGAAAATTGATATTCGCTAGTAACGGCGAAGTGCATCCGCCCTAAGGCTATCCAAAAGATTTTGTATTATCGGATTTGTCCCTATTAGAATAGCCAGAAAAATCAACTACACCCGCTCTCAACCATTCGCGAATTTGTCTTATGGTTAATTTGGTCAAAATAGCGTGCAATATCGGCGTCCAAAACACAATTAGGTTTAAACCTAATTGTAAGGAATATTGCCCAATTTCATCATAGGCACTTCTTCCCAGTTGGAACCCAAACAAGTGCGTTCAAGGAAGTAAGCTTCTCATTCTGGATAAGAGTGCTAGTGCAGGCTAGTGTTCGCAACAGAATAAGGACGTGAAAATTAATTATGCGTTCGTTGAAACCCGTGGTAGCGGTACTAAGTGGGGCTTTGTCGATGCAGTGAGTGTAACTTGAATACTTTTGTTTCCAAATTTTGCTCCTGGGATAGCATTCCATTTCACCTTAGTCTGAAAACTTGTTTTAGACGTATACATTGCTACTTATATCTCTGCAATAAAAGTTACCATGTCTCCGTCTGCATATCCTTTGTATTACCTGAAGGTATAGGCTTCTGAGACAATCCTTCTCCTACATAGCATGGACTTCTAAAGTATCTATTTCAAGCATTTCATTTTATTGCTGCAGTAAATCGATAAAGGATGTGTTACGGAGTATTAAAGGTACATTATGACTGAACATCAAACCACATTTGTGTGCTGCGTCGAATCAGGATACCTTGAGACACAGACTATACGCATGATAGAAAGCTTGCGCCGATGGGGAGGGAAATATAAGAATGCACCTGTATTTGCAGTAACTCCTTGCTTTGGACCTCCTCTGGCTAAGAAGACACACCAAATTTTTGACTTGTTACAAGTGGAGTATCTAAGTTTTCAGAACCAAAGCAAGTATTCTTGGAACAAATTTCTGAATAAGCCTTCTGCCTTGGCTGCTGTAGAAAAGTTGGTTACTTCTGTTGGTATTGGCTGGTTAGACAGCGATTTACTCATAGTGGACGAACCAGATCTCTTGACTCTTAAAGAAGGAGAAAGTTTTCTTGCCTGTGCCTCAGACAAAAATATTGGGAGCGCAGGACCAGAAGACCCCAATGAACAATACTGGCGGGAGATTTGCTCTTGCGTGGGTCTTAATCTTGAAGACTTACCATGGATTAAAACAGAGCTTGAAGGAGTGCCTATCCGTCTATATTGGAACAGTGGGGTTTTTGTTTATCGCCGTTCGACGAATTTTGCCGACCATTATTTACAAACGTTTATTCAAATATGTAACTCACGTATAGCATCTCAGAACGCTGGATTTTTTTTCAACGACCAGATTGCTTTAGGCTTAACTATGCTCAACATGGGAATTCCTTGGCGTGCTTTGCCTTACTCTCACAACTATCCTATGGGTAGTAAGACACATAAAGATTGGTATAATGAAGAATTGCTAAAGGTAGCCAAAATAGTTCACTATCATGATGCGATGTGGCCTGAGTTTTGGGATACATTTGTAGAATGCCTCTCAAAAACTCATCCATCTGTAACTGATTGGTTGACCTCGATTGGTCCTATGAAAAATGAAGCTCCTCTGCCATCGCGTGTTGTCAAAAAAGTCATTAATTCTATCAGGCATAGGAAAGAATCAGATTATTTGAGAGCTTGCTCAGTAATTTGAGGGGGAACCAGTAATACCGTTTTACTTTAACGTTGATACATTTAGGCTTGCAGGGGATGAAAAGGGAGCAGTTCTTGAACGAATTGTATCAAGATTTTCGTAAAATGGTATAAAAGGTAAAAAGAGAATTTCTACAAAAGAATGCGCTCTTGAATCCAATCATGATGCGAAGCTTGCCGGATGAAAACTTCCATCCGGCAGACTTTGCTTTGAAGCTCTCTTGAGGTCAGCAACCGCCCCCAAGACTTCGCGCCTTGAAACTTGTGTACATTATGAGAAATGAATCTTTGTCTGATTTTCCCTAAATAAAATTAGAGGCTTTAAACCGATTTTATTCCTCTTTATTTTTACTTTTGCTTTACTTGCTAATCATATTGTTAACTATTTGAATTTGACTGGTACTAAAAGCTGCTTGCTTGAGATTGCTACTTAAAAAAGTAGTATATCTATATCGTGAATCTAAGTTGACGGCTTTTTCATAAACTTGTTTGGCAGTTTTTTTGTTGCCACTATCCCAGTAAGCGATCGCAGCAGCAACTAATGGATGAGGATTATTGGGTTCGAGACTTGCAGAACAGTTGGCTGTTATTATGGCTAAATCATAAATTTTTAGCCGATGCAATGCTAAACTTAAATTGTAATATGCAACTTCATCGTCAGGTTTGAGAATAGCTGCCCAAGTATGAACTAGAACAGCTGCTGTTAAATTGCCTTGAACGAGATAGACAATTCCCAAAGCATTATAAGCTGGGACAAATAATGGTTTTTTAGATATTGCTTGCACAAGAGATTGCGCCGCTTCTTTCTCGGTTCCTGCTAGATGCTGTGTCCAACCTAAATTAACTCTTCCCCCAATATTGTCGGGTTCGAGTTCTACAGATTTTTGCATAGCAGCGATCGCTTCTGCTAAGCGTCCTTGTTGACGATATGACAGCCCTAATTGCCGATAATCACTAGCTGTAGTTGCCGCACTCACTGAAGGACAGATGAAAGCAAAAGTCGAAAATAAACAGGTAAGAATTGTGCTTTTAGTCTGGTACGAAAGTTTCATTCGATGAAAGAAGTGGGTGTGAATCAACACAACTTTAGATTAGGGCGAACAGCATGGTTAATAGTTATAGGACTTACACAAAAGTTGCCAAAAGGCTTAATTTATTGAACCGCCAAGACGCCAAGAAAGCCAAGAATGAGTAGAGTTTGTGTAAGTCCTAAGTTAGTTGTTATTCGGCTTGTCTTGCCAATCAACTGCTTTTATTCTATCAGTTCATAGCTGCTTGAGTTACGGTACTGCTAGCTAAATGCTTACCTTGATGTTGCTTTAAAATACGTAGCATGAGGAGACCGAAAAGGGTGCTAATAGCAGTTACGATCCATAAGGAATGGGCAATCGTTGGAGATTTATCCATTGCCCAACCGCCTAAAATGGGACCAACGAAATAGCCAATCGACCAACATTGATAGCCGATCGCCAGATAAACGCCGCGTAGTGATTCTGGTGCTAGCTCTGCAATAATAGCTGGCACAAACGGTTTATACATAACAGTGGCGATCGACAAGACAATAAACGCGGCAATCATGCCAATAATAGGACTTGATGGTATCAAATGAGTCGCCCAAACTAAGAAGAATCCACCACTCCACAAAAACATTGAAATCATTAAAACCCGAACTTTTGACAATGTAGTTAAGATTTGCACTAACGGTAACTGCAATACTGCGCCAATGCCGATGTAACACCAAGTAAACAAGTTGGCCACATTAACTAATGAAGATTGTGGCATACTCGTGGAAACGAAGTTTGTAAAATATAGTGGCAGGGTACTACTAATCAAGGCGATGTAAGTCACAACGAGGACGTGAATTAGCATAAAGAATTGTAGTGATCGATCTTTGAGAGCTAAAACAAATCCTTGTAGCGTATCAGAATGTTCAGGAGTATTTTGTTCAGTATCGGCGATCGCTATTTGAATTAGCAGCAAAAATATCAACAGAATCACCCCACCAATCAAAAATAGTAATTGCGGCTGTAGGCTCTGTGAAAGGAAGGTTTCACCACCGAAGATTCCCAGCCCGATGCCGAGACTATCTGCCAGTATCAAAACGGCAAAAGCTTGAGAACGTTGTTCTTGTGGCGTAACATCGATAACAGTAGCATCTGCAGCTGTCCAGTAACATCCAGCACTCAAACCCATCATTAAATTTGCGACAATCAGCATTGACAAATTCGGAATGACTGCTATGAGGATCGCTGGCGGAATTGATAGCCCTGCCGAGAATAATAGCGTTCGTTTGCGACCATATTTGGGAGAATCTGCTAAGTAGCCACCCAACAAATGTCCCAAAACCCCAGCGAGCGAGCCACTGCCTACTGATAGCCCAACCACTGTTGCCGAAAAGCCTAATTGATTGACAAAGATTAGTGGCATAAAGAACTGGATGCTTCCGTATCCTGCTTGATAGAGCGCTCGTGCCAGCGCCTGCACCCAGACTTGATAACTTGATGGTTGGAGCAAAAACGGTCGAGGATTGACAACACTTTGATTTTCCACAAATACCTACTGTTTAAAAAATAGACAAAGATTGACATCCTGCTGGCAATTTCAGGCAGACGATACAATTAGAAACAATCATTGAATTTATATAATGTTAGAATAAAAGTTTTTCAAAGCAAAAGTCAGAGAAGTATTGCTTGGTCAGAAAGTTGATACTTATGTTGGGAAGGTGGCAATTTTAATATCTCAACCAAAAATGGTTTAGTCCAAGGAATTTCC
This sequence comes from Rhizonema sp. PD37, assembly GCA_029379215.1. Taxonomy (GTDB): domain Bacteria; phylum Cyanobacteriota; class Cyanobacteriia; order Cyanobacteriales; family Nostocaceae; genus Rhizonema. The sequence goes on along the minus strand of JAQYWO010000003.1, from coordinate 18,540 downwards.
TACAAGTATTGCAAACGAACTCATGCAAAGGACTGTTACTCGTATGCATTTTAACATAACTAGGCGCTTATTAAAACGCGAAATCTGCCGGACAGAAGTTTCCGTCCGGCGAGTTTCGCGCGAAGTCTTGGGGGCGGTTGCTGACGTCAAGAGAGCTTCGCAAGCGTTCGCTTTCCTAGATGGTTTAAAAACACATGGTTTCCAGCGTATCGGGAGGTTTTAGATGAGTAAACATAGCAATATACCGAATACAAAGGGTGCATCTGAAGCTAAAGAAGCCGCAGCAGAAGCGACGACAGAAGTAGCGAGTGAGATGGCACCAGAAAAAACTGTAGTAGACAAGTTACCGCCGAAACCAGATTATCCCCGTTACCGAGTTCAACCAGAACAACCAATTGTTTTAGCCGATTTCGATCCCAGTGACACTTTGGGTTACCAAAAGAAGAAACACGTTAAAGATGAACTGGAACATCAGCGCCTGCGCCTGCAAAATTTGCAAGAAAGGTTGTATGCCGAACATCAGCGTAGCTTATTGATTGTACTGCAAGCAACGGATACGGGTGGAAAAGATGGTACAATCAAACACGTCTTCGGTGGACTCAACCCTCAAGGTTGCCAAGTTTGGTCCTTTAAAAAGCCTAGTGAAGAGGAGTTAAGCCATGACTTTCTCTGGCGTTACCATCGGCGAACACCGCAAAGGGGGATGATAAATATCTTCAATCGTTCCCATTACGAAGATGTACTTATTGTCAGGGTGAAGGAATTAGTCCCCCAAGATGTCTGGCAGAAGCGCTATCACCTGATCAATGAGTTTGAGCATATGCTGACTTTAAACAATGTCAGAATAATTAAATTTTTTCTCCATATTTCTAAAGACGAACAAAAACGACGCCTAGAAAGTCGCTTACTAGATCCAGAAAAGCATTGGAAATTTTCTAGCGACGACTTAAAGGAGCGTCAGTTTTGGGATGACTACCAAGTTGCCTTTGAGGATGCAATTAATCATTGCTCCACTGCTTACGCCCCTTGGTACGTCGTACCAGCGAACAAGAAGTGGTATCGCAATCTAGTTATTGCCCGAACAATCGCTGATACACTTGAATCAATGAACCCACAATACCCCCCAGCAGAAGATGGCTTAGAAAACATTGTAGTTTCTTGAGGAATGTTGAGTACTGAGTTTTATTATTTACTCAATAACAAACACTCAGGACTCAGCATTTAGGACACAAGACTACTTGTAGACACAGTACTGTAGGTTAAGTTAAACTTGCGTTGCATCTCAAAACCTGGAAGATAGCCACCGTGATACGGTACTTCGGCTTCGATGAGTGTCCCCTTAACTTCGGAAATTGGTGAGCGTAATTGCTGACAGCCTCGGCTCCATTTAATCAGTTTTTCATCTAGCATCTGTTGAAACTCAAGAGCATGTAAAGTCGCATTATCTTGACTAGTTTGACTGGATACAGCAATCCATAGCTTTAAAGTTATAAGGATCGTACTTTGAATATCTGTCGCATCATCACTCCCACTGACAAAGGTAGAAGACTCCTCCACATGAAAACCTAGCTGGGCTTTAAACTGTGAAAATTCCTCGGTTTCAAGTTGTTGACGAAGATAAGGTAACAATCCTGCATCACCATCGGACAGGATTTGGCGAATGGTTAGCGCTTGTGTCATAAATTGTTGATCGCTGTTTTTGCGTTAAAGTGTTCAAACTTAACAATCTCACAAAACAGCACATACAGAGTGGCTTTTATGGCTTTTCCAAAGGCTCATTAGGTGTCGGATGTCGAGTATCTTCTACGACTGCCTTAACCTCAGGTAGGATTTGTTTGGCATCCTGTACAACCTCGTCAACCTCAGGCATGACAGTTCTAACATTATCTGTTGCTTGATGGATATCTTCTGTAGATTGCTGAACTTCTTCTTGTATTTTTTCCGCACTTTTTTGCAGACTCAAGCTTCTTCCTACTCGCTCAACAATATCATGATCCAAGCGTTCGCTGAAACCAAATACAAATGCGACTGAAAAGAAGAAATAATACTTTATATCGTCATTATTCTGTTGCTCATTGTTTTGTGGTTCTTTATTAAGAGAATCGATGATGGGAAAACTGACAATCTTTGAGCCAATAAGTGTGAAGATGAAGATGCCAAACGCTGTCCCAATCAACGGTTTGGCAAAGCCTACAAGAATAGGAGTCGCAGAGCCAGCATATTCGTCTTTGTCTCTGTAGTCTTGAAGCCGAATTAAGATACTAACTATACTCCCAAATGCTCCAGCCACGGCAACCATGATCAATAATCTAGAATTATTAAATATATGTTGTTGACTGGCTAACGGTTCTACTTTTTCTTTAACTCGAGAGGAATTCAAACTAAAATTTTGTGTTTGTGTAGGATTGGGGTTTGGTGGCAGTACGTTAGAAGTAGAACGAGTATTCATGTCAGATGCTAGTAACGCCAGACATAACAGCGAAACTGGAATTGCAATCAGATATATTGGAAGTGCCATTGCCAATCCAAGAAGAACTTTAGTTGGTGTTGGCAATTCTCGAACAGATCGTCTAAAAAGATTGAGCGTATAACCCAGAATACTTTTACGGTTTATGAAATATTCAATACTATATCTTAGATTTTTGGCCAAGACTATTTTTTGTGTTTTCTTTGTGAGCAGAAAAGACAAAGCCAATTTAGCCGAATTCAGTTTAGATTCCAAAAGTTCGCACTCAGCTTTGTTCTGCCTTCTGCTATTCTGCATTCGGGAAATATATTCCCCAAAGCGTTGTAACAAGCTAATTTGTTTTGCTAATTCTATCTGAATTTCCTCGTTTCTTAAATCTACCTCTTGTGTTATAAGAGTACACTCTACCTTTTTAATAAGGTTATTAATATCTTGTTGTAGCTGGTTAAGAATTGTTTGACATTGCTCTTCGTTATCTGGGTAATTCATAAGGTGACTCTATTTTCAGTGATTCTGAAACTACGCTTTTGAAACTTTAATAATTATAAATACTTACGGAATACTGAGAGAACCACTGTATTATAACAGTCATAAATCATTCACAAAAAACAAGACCCCTGACTTCGATATCGAAGTCAGGGTTTGAAGTCTGGCAATTCTCAGGAAGTGCAGATATAATTCCTATTTTGTAATTAGACAAGGGAAAGGATGTAGGGGCGTTTGTCCCTACTGTGTTCTATTTGACAATCTCAGAACTAGAAGTTCGGAGATTCTTAAGAGCTAAGCCAAGCCCTTAATATCCCGACATGCCTATTACCACAGTTACTAACCCTCCGCCCTTAGCTTATCCAACACACTCCGATCCTCCAATGTAGAGGTATCACCAGACACTTCTTGCCCGGATGCCAAATTCCGTAACAACCGCCGCATAATTTTACCAGATCGCGTTTTAGGCAAAGAATCGGTAAAACGAATTTCACCAGGACGTGCGATCGCCCCAATTTCTCGAACAACGTGCTGCTTCAACTCTTTACGCAGTTCTTCACTCTCGTCATTGCCACCTTCTAAAGTCACAAAAGCAACTATTTCCTCTCCTTTCATCTCATCAGGTTTACCGACAACAGCAGCTTCAGCAACTGCTGGATGGGAAACAAGGGCTGATTCTATTTCCATTGTACCAAGACGATGACCAGAAACATTAATCACATCATCGACTCTTCCCATCACCCAGAAGTAGCCATCTTGATCACGTCTGGCACCATCACCAGCAAAATAGACGTAGTTTCCATCTTTTGGTGGGATGTGTTCCCAGTAAGTGCGGCGAAAGCGTTCTGAATCACCGTAGACATTACGCATCATACCTGGCCAAGGATGACGAACGATTAAATAACCACCTTCGTTGTCACCTACAGAGTTGCCTTCTAAATCCACAATATCCGCTTGAATTCCCGGAAAGGGACGAGTCGCCGAACCTGGCTTCATCGGAATTGCCCCTGGCAAAGATGTGATCATAATCCCGCCTGTTTCTGTTTGCCACCAAGTATCGACAATTGGGCAACGTTCCCCACCAATGACTTGGTAGTACCACATCCAAGCCTCTGGGTTAATTGGTTCGCCGACAGTTCCTAGCAAGCGTAGGGATGATAAGTTTCGTGCTTTCGGCAAGTGTTCGCCCATCTTAATAAAAGCACGAATCGCCGTCGGGGCGGTATAAAATACTGTCACACCATATTTCTCAATAATATCCCACGTACAACCTGGATTAGAGGCACGAGGCGCACCTTCGTACATAATTGTCGTTGCACCGTTGGAAAGAGGACCGTAAACGATATAGCTATGCCCCGTAATCCAACCGACATCGGCTGTACACCAATATACATCTTTATCTTGTAAGTCGAAGATCCATTTGGTGGTCATGTGAGAGTATAAGTTATAACCACCAGTTGTATGCACAACACCTTTTGGTTTGCCAGTACTGCCACTTGTATACAAAATGAACAGCATATCTTCGCTATCCATAGGTTCGGCAGGACACTCAGCGGATACACTCTGTTGCAATTCATGCCACCAAGAGTCGCGTCCCGATTGCATGTGAGTTTGTTGATTTGTACGCTGTACTACCAGCACATTCTGAACAGTGGGTGCCGCATTATCAGCTAAAGCAAGATCTACTTGCTCCTTAAGAGGAACGATCGCATCCTTACGCCAACCGCCATCAGCAGTGATCACGACTTTGGCTTCGGCAGCAATGAGGCGATCGCGCAAAGCTTCCGCACTAAAACCACCAAAAATCACGCTATGCGGTGCGCCAATTCTCGCACAGGCAAGCATGGCAATCACCGCTTCGGGAATCATTGGCAGATAAATACCGACGCGATCGCCTTTTTGCACCCCCAATTGCTTCAGTGCATTAGCAAACTGACAAACTTCTCGATGTAACTGAGCATAAGTCAGAGTACGAGAGTCACCCGGTTCCCCTTCCCAAATAATGGCTGCTTTATTCTTACGCCAAGTCGTCAGGTGTCTGTCCAAACAGTTATAGGAAATATTTATTTTACCGCCAACGAACCACTTAACGAACGGTGGCTGCCAGTCCAACACAGTATCCCATTTCTGAAACCAGTGTAACTCTGTTTGAGCCAGTTCCGCCCAGAATTTCTCAGGGTCAGCTTTGGCTGTATCATAGAGGTGCTGGTATTCTTCGAGACTTTTAATGTGTGCGTTTGCTGAGAATTCAGCACTGGGGTGGAACAAACGCTTTTCTTGAAGGATTGATTCTATCGTCACTTGGGACATGGTTTTTGTTGTAATTAACACTCGTTAGCTGAAAACTATTCTGTACGCAGATTTACCATAAAGTATTTTTCTTTTCATTAAAATCCCAAATGTGACAATTGTGTAGATACGTAACAAATTAGCGCGTCTTTAAGCTCGTATTTGGGAGTAGGGCATAATTAATTCGCGGAGATCTTGATTGAATCCACAAAGTACTTATACTATTTTAGACTGGAAAAACTTTATTTTGCCGTAGTGTTAGTAGTTAACTTTTTGTGTACATGAAACTCTGTTGTACTATAATATACTTATATAGGGGCATAAGCAAAACAAATTCTATCAGTATAACAGACAAGTCATGAGTGAACAATGGCTTGATTCTTGGCAAGATAGAAAAGCTAAAGTTAAAATTGAAAAGAGTCGGCGGACTGAAAATCGATGATTGTCTAGGTATAGCATCTAATGTCGGTTAAATAGGTCAACAATCATAATCCTCCTTTGTGTGTGGTGGAGACAAAATTACTCTTTGAAGACAAACGAGAACTCTAAGTAATCTTGAGGAAAGACGTAAAAATGCCAACAACTACCAGCTACCACAATTATTTGGTTTCTTCTCTTAAAGACTCTCAACATGCTGCTAATTATATAGCAGTCGCGTTGGAAATAGAAGAACAAGGACGTGAACCTGAATTGCTCAGGGCAATGCTAAAAAATGTTATGGAAGCGCGGATACTATCCAATAATGTCTCGATAGCAGCCAAACAATATCATGGAAAATTAGACGAAATACTTTCACAAACCGGCGGTGCAGAAATTTACACCCTGATTGAATTCCTGGATGCACTCGGGTATCGAATTGATCTCGCGCTAAAAAAATAAAACCGTTATGGGATTGCTCGTCTGCTATCCCATAACAGTTAAGGATTATTCATGTATGTAGAGGTATTCTGTAGAACATTTCTACATAAGTATTAAGGGCTAATAAGAAGAGTAAAAAATATCAATATAATTACTCAGCTAGGAGAACACCTTGCACAGAAACTGGGACTGAATTTGCAGAACTGACTTCCTGTTAAGTTGTAAGACATACAATAAGGAAAACTAGTAATTTCTGATTTGACTTCTTGTAACACTGAACTATGTTCTAATTGTTTAGTTAGTTGAGTTTGAAAAGTCAGAATTACAGAAAGAAGCCTGGGTAAGACAAGGCAGGCGATAGTCAACAGAGGTACCAGGAATAGAGCAGTCATCAAACTCACAGATAATGTCCTTCTATTACAAAAAAGTGCTGAGCAAAAAGTAGGTGGTAGACGGTGGGGTGATATGTCGTAGATGGAATCGGGTACAATTGCATGTTTTGACAGTTTCTCCCTGCCTGCTAGGTACGTACAAACTACTTTCTTTGTTTCTACTTCTAGGAATTTACGCAAATAGATTCGTACACTTACTCATGAGGACTAATTAGCTAATGAGAAGATAATGAGCGTTCTTCGATTAGCCATTAGCAACAAAAGCATTTTTGTTCGCGAAGCATGGAGTAGTGCTATATAAGTAAAGCATATCATAAATTTTTGTAAACAGATCTAGAAAGTTTTCCTTCTTCATCACAGACAGAAGGAATTGTGTCCATTCATATCCGTTATTTTGGTTTGAAAGCAGAATATGCTGGAAAAACAAGTCATTTACTATTTAGGCGATATGTTATGGTGAAAACACCAGAAGAAAATCCTTTACTAGCAAACATATCTGAGATAGAGCGCCTCAAAATAAGGGATTCGGTAGATTATTCTCATATTCAGTCGCTGCCAGAAATTTGGTCTTTGGTAGCAAAGCGATTTGGTGATGCCATCGCCATCCAAGATCCTCATACGAAACCAGCAGTTGTTCTAACTTACACTCAACTCTCTCTTAAAGTTCAGCAATTTGCTGTAGGGTTGCAGGCTTTGGGGGTAAAACCAGGCGATCGCGTCTCTTTAATTTGTGACAATTCTTCTCGCTGGTTTATTGCCGACCAAGGCATAATGATGGCTGGGGGAGTTGATGTCTTGCGGAGTTCCCAAGCAGAAAAAGAAGAACTCCTTTTTATCTTGAGAAACAGTGGTAGCACAGCGCTGATAGTCGAAGATTTAAAGACGCTCTCTAAGCTTCAGCCGCGTCTGAAAGAATTGCCAATTCAACTCGTTATCTTGCTGTCAGATGAAGCAGCACCGAAAGACGATACTTTGAATATCCTGAACTTCACCCAGTTAATGGAAATTGGAGCAAAGCATACCTTAGAACCAGTCTTGCAAACCCGTGAGACTCTGGCAACCCTCATTTATACGAGTGGCACTTCCGGCAAACCCAAAGGCGTGATGCTGAGTCATGGTAATATATTACATCAAATTATTGCCTGCAGTATAGTTGTGCAAGCAAAAGTCGGGGACATTGCCCTGAGCATTCTTCCTACTTGGCACAGCTTGGGACGTACTTGTGAGTTCTTCTTACTTTTTCAAGGATGTACACAAGTATACACCAACTTGCGTTCTGTAAAACGCGATTTAAAAGAATTTAAACCTCAATACATGATGTGTGTACCACGTCTATTAGAATCAATTTATGAAGGGGTGCAAAAGCAGTTCCGCGAACAACCGCCAAGTAAGCAACGTCTGATTAATTACTTTCTGGGTATTAGTGAAAAATATATCAAAGCGCGGCGAATTGCTCAAGGATTGAGTTTAGAAAATCTTCATCCTTCCACGGTAGACAGACTCGCAGCAGGTATACAAGCATCTACTTTGTTTCCCCTTCACGCCTTGGGAGGACGACTAGTTTATGAGAAAGTTAGGGAAGCAACGGGGGGAAGAATCAAGCAAATGTTTAGCGGTGGAGGTGCGCTACCCAAACATGTAGATGACTTTTTTGAGATAATTGGTGTAGAGATTTTGCAAGGCTATGGTTTGACAGAAACTTCTCCCGTCACCCATGCGCGTCGTGATTGGCACAACTTGCGAGGTTCTTCCGGACGACCGATTCCGGCAACATTCGTAAAAATAGTAGACCCCGAAACTCGCCAACCCCTGTCACCTGAGACGCGAGGTTTGGTTCTTCTGCGGGGACCACAAGTTATGCAAGGCTATTACCACAATCCCGAAGAGACGGCAAAAGCGATTGACGCTGAAGGTTGGTTTAATAGCGGCGATCTGGGTTGGGTGACGCAACAAAATGACTTGGTTTTGACCGGACGAGCTAAGGATACAATTGTATTAACTAATGGAGAAAACATCGAACCATTACCGATTGAAGATGCGTGTTTGCGATCGCCCTACATAGATCAAATTATGCTTGTCGGACAAGACCAACGCAGTCTTGGTGCGTTAATTGTCCCGAATTTAGAAGCCCTACAAAAATGGGCAGAAACTCAAAATTTGCCGCCTCTACCAGAGAAACACTCAACTGACGATGCGACGAACCATGCTTCTACAGTAGACGTGGAAAGTAAAGCGATCCAAGATAAATTCCGGCAGGAATTGAATCGCGAAGTACAAAACCGTCCCGGCTATCGACCGGATGACCGCATTGGTCCGTTTAAACTAATTTTGGAGACATTTTCGATTGAAAATGGCATGATGACTCAAACGTTGAAAATTAAGCGACACGTTGTGACGGAACGCTATCGCGATATTATTAACGGGATGTTTTCTTAAATTTCTTACCTACAAACTATAGAGTGAACGTGGAACAAATAGATATGGATGTCTCCAAGCCGCAATTACTTTTGAAACGAGTTGTTAATGTCAAAGCCATCGTCACTCATCTTTGGAAAGATGAAGTGCAGCAGCAACTACAAACTCAGATCAATCAAACTGATCAGCAGCTGCAACAATTAGATGCCCAAGGACAGCGGGCGATCTCAGAAATTCAAAAGCAGAGTCTACAACCTCCAGGTCCCCAAACCTTACAACAGATTGACAATATCCAAGTCCAGATCAATCAAAAGAAAAGCGAATTGCTCGAACAAAAAAATCAAAGTCTGCAAAATCTGCAACAAGTGCAGTTTCTTGAGTTGGATCAAGAAGTCAACCAATTTCAAATGGAAGGGTTTTTCCGCGCAGAACCGGGTGATAACCTAATTAGCAAAATGCAAGTAGAAATCGTGCTTCGCGATGGCGTTATAGAAGAAATTCGCGGCGATATTTAAAAGTTGGGAGACAGGAGACAGGAGTCATTATTCTGCTCCACTCCAAGAACTCCTCAATTTACTACTGTTCACTCCTCACACATCTGGTAAACAGTTTGGCAGGAACACTTCTGCGGTAATTACTTCCAGGTAAGCATTGCACTTGGAAACCTGCCCAAACAATTTGCCAAACGCGAGGTGGTTGAACAAAAAGCGATCGCCCAAAAGTTGCCAACTCAACTCGATATTTAATTGCTGAGGAACGTGGATTTTTCACCTGCTTTGTTTGCGTAATCGTCACGAACGCTTGATTTGGTTGAGGATACGCTACCTCTACTTTTCGGGTTACTCTAGTGAATTCTGTCTCGTCAAAGGCATTGATTGCGAGGTCAGCAGGATCGCTACCTTGGAGAGGAGAGTTAATACTTTGTAACGGTATTGGTTTATAATTAGCTCGCTCCGTGTCTTCCGCGTTATCATTTGCCTGAACTGTCGCAGACAATTGCTGCGATTGCTCACTACTTACACTTTGAAGCTCTGTCGTTGGCTTGCGGTGTAAGATATAAAAGACCGTAGTAACGGTGGCAAAGATACTAGAAGTCACAATCAAAAAAAACTTGAACTTTGCCGACATAAAATTTCAAAGTAATTTTCAGTAAGTAAACGACCAATCTTGAATTTTAGATTGATGTGTCACCTGCGCTCCTGCGACTAATGAAAAGAATTATCGCCAAAAGGAAAGTCGTGATAAGAAATACAAATCAATAGACCCAGTTATCGTAATATAGTTCCTCACTGAAATAGTGCTGAGTTTTGAAGTGCTGAGGAACCTCCGCACGGCGCTTGCTCCTCAGCACTACGGAAAGAGATACAATTCAATCGTTAAAAGTTTATCAATTATTGATTCAGAAACCACCCTTATGAGCACTTACGAAGTATTTATGCCAGCGCTCAGTTCCACCATGACTGAAGGTAAAATCGTCTCCTGGGTAAAATCTCCCGGAAACAAAGTGGAAAAAGGCGAAACAGTGGTGGTGGTTGAGTCAGATAAGGCAGATATGGATGTCGAATCCTTCTATGAAGGATATCTCGCTCACATCATAGTACAAGCTGGTGAAACTGCTCCTGTTGGGTCAGCGATCGCCTTGTTGGCAGAAACAGAAGCTGAAATAGAAACTGTACTTGCCCAAGCCAATGCAAGTGATACAGCGTTGCCATCTGAAGCGATTGCATCCACACCTGGACAGATAGCAGATACAGCCGTACAAGCTTCCCCTGCCGCAGAGTCTCAAAATGCTACCCCAACTCATCAGAATGGCAGAATTGTCGCTTCACCTCGCGCACGTAAATTGGCGAAAGAATTGAAAGTAAACTTGGATACATTGTCAGGCAGCGGACCCTACGGACGCATTGTTGCTGAGGATATAGAAGCTGCTGCTGGTAAGCAACCAGTTGTCGCCCCTGTTACACAAGCAAAAGCGTTACACGTACAAACTCCCGCCCCTGTTACACAAGCAAAAGCATCTCCCGTACAGACTTCCGCCCCATCTACACCTACACCTATACCAGTTGTCGCAACTGTTTCTGGACAAACCGTACCTTTTACTACCCTGCAAAATGCTGTAGTACGGAATATGGTTGTCAGTTTATCTGTACCTGTTTATCGTGTAGGCTACACGATTACCACAGATGGGTTAGACAAGCTTTATAAGCAGATTAAGTCTAAAGGCGTAACGATGACAGCGCTCTTAGCGAAAGCTGTAGCTGTGACTTTACAAAAACATCCTCTATTGAATGCCAGCTACTCAGACCAGGGAATTGTTTATCATTCTAGTATTAATGTTGCTGTGGCAGTGGCAATGGATGATGGTGGGTTAATTACACCAGTCCTGCAAAATGCCGATACGGTAGATCTCTATTCTTTATCGCGCAATTGGAAGTCCTTAGTAGAGAGGGCTAGAGCCAAACAGTTACAAGCAGATGAGTACAATAGCGGCACCTTTACACTATCCAATTTGGGAATGTTTGGTGTAGACAGATTTGATGCGATTTTGCCGCCCGGACAAGGTGCAATTTTAGCGATCGGCGCATCCCGTCCACAATTAGCAGCGACAGGGGACGGTATGTTCGGTGTACAGCAACAAATGCAGGTAAATATTACCTGTGATCACCGAATTATTTACGGTGCCCATGCTGCAGCGTTCTTACAAAATTTGGCGAAGTTGATAGAGACTAATGCTCAATCTTTAACAATGTAATATATTAACCCACATTGCTACCAAAGCACGTATGTGCTGCTTGGTAGTCGGTAATGAGTAATTGGGAAAAAGGGGGTTGGTAAATTTTCTTCCTACTCCTGTTACCCATTACCACATGCAAATGCAACCTGCCTACGCCGGAGTGATGTTAGCATCTACGCCATTAGCAACTTGTGTTAAAGCGAGATGTTCGGCCCCCTTGCTCTCTACTCCCTTCCCCCTGGCTTTTCGTCAGATCAATCGTCAGTAACTGTTGGTTTAGAGGGTAAATCTTCATCATCAAAATCCCAACTAGCATGATCATTGTAAGCGTCATTAGGGCGTGTGGTTTCTGCTTTTGTCCGGCGATTTTCCTGCCGTAAAGCTTCACGTCTTCGCAAAATCAGAGCTTCTTGTTTTGTTGGTGGGAGATGATCGCCTGTTCGCTTGGGAGATTTTTGGCGCGTGAATGTTTTCCAAGCGGTTTTCACGCCGACAAAGACGCTGCGTGTGCCTACTTGAACATTTTGTACTTGTTTCCTGGCATTATCTAAGCTTTGATCGACTTGTTTTACAACTTCACTAGCACTTCTAACTCCTTCACTAACATCATCAGTTAAGTCAGTGATTTCTAGACTTGTCATGCGAATGGCATCTAGAGTTGGTGGTAATTCTCGTAACAAAATATCAAATAACTTTTCTGCACTGCGAGCTGCGCGTGCTAACTCCCGCAATGTTGGTATAGCCACCACCAAAAGTGTACTCAGACTAACAGCGACTAAAAGAATGGACATTCCCAGCCAGAAAAGGGGATCGATCACGGTTATATTGTTTATTAGCTATTCTATTTGCTGTGTTAGGGGATCTAAGTGTTCTACCTTGCGAGAAGCGGCACTTTGCACATCTGGTGAGTTTTGCCTATTCAATACTCGACTTTCACTTCTACTGGCATCTATTCCCGCAGCGATCGCATCTCGCAGGCGATCCAAGGTTTCATCCCAGTTCCGCAACGCATTTGCAGAGAGACGATCTGCTTGAATCTGGACACTCGTTGATAAATCTTCTGCCAAATCCGGCAAAGCATCAGCAGATTTTTTCAATAGCTGACGTGTTTCACGCCCTGTACGCGGAGCTACAAGCAACCCAGTTAAGGCCCCAATAGTAGCTCCTAGCATCATACCACCAAAAAATACTCCAGAACGGTTGTTAGACATTTTGTTATTTCTCTTCTCCTTACACCCATTTTATGCATTTATGCCGATTTTCACGTCTGACAAGATGAAAACGATTTGATCCACCTATCTGAGGATCTCAAAACACTAGTACCGTTGCCTTGGAATTCGCTCATTCGCGCTATGGGACTTCCAAAGAAAAAAAATAATCAATCTGTAAGGGGGAGTATTCTAGCAGGGGGAGTGAGGAAGTAGGTTGAGGAGTGAGAATTGGATAATTTATTTCTGGGAATTCCCGATGAGAAAAATATTAATTCATCGGCTCTTGAGTCTATTCTTTCTGGGAAATTGACGGGCAGTTGCTACAAAAGGGGGAACCAGAACAACGCACTGCCCTCATGTATAGTCGCCCCGTCACTGTACGAATGTCATCAGTCAACCATCACTGATTACACTCGTACAATTGAGGGCTGACTTTACATGCTCATCTCCCGCATTTCACAATTCCTACTCCCTCTTTTTCCAAGACTTTAACTGAAGCCTCCAAAAATGATTGCGCCAGACTTGTGCCCCAACAAAAAGTAGGTTGAAAATCTGTCGTACTTGTTGAATTTGTAGCTGGAGCAGCAGAGATCTCTGTCGTAAGTTTTGAATATTTCGCTGACCTTTATAAATAGCTTCAGGTTTACGATCTAGTATCGCATGAGTTTTACGCTCAGCTACGACTAATCTATCAGCTATCCTCACCAGGCGTTGCTTCAGTTTCCATACTCGCCAAGTTATGTAGAAAAGCATCAGCGAGATAAGCGTATTAATGATGACAACGACTGTTACCATTATTGAGTTTTGGCTTGACTTAGCATCCTCGTTGATCATAGCCTGTGAATAGCTCAAGATAAACTCGAGAGCGCATAACACTTTGGAGAAGAGGCAGATATAAAGATAAGATTCACTAATCTTGTCTCGCCCCTTGCATAACCAGGAGCGAGCGCTTGATTTGATCTAGCAGTTGCTTGCTTAAGAACCAAGGGCGTATTTTTTCAAATCGTCTAAGGTGACAACTTCCAAAGCTCTGGGATGTGTTGCTGAGAGGATAACTGGTGGGGCTACCCCAGCATCAAAGGCTTCAAGCCAGCGAGAAGCACATAAACACCAGCGATCGCCTGCTTTCAACCCAGGAAATTGAGCATCAGGTACAGGCGTGCTGAGATCGTTTCCCCGTGATTTGGTAAACTCAAGAAATTCGGCCGTGATTTGGGCGCAAATAACGTGGGAGCCAAAATCCTGACCCCCTGTACGACATAAACCGTCACGGTAGTACCCAGTCAGGGGGGAAGTGCAACAAATTTCCAGTTTTCCGCCCAGTACGTTGTTCGCTTCTGTCATAGTCAATTCCTTATGGTTTAATTTCCTGTAAAATGAGTTAGCGCGTTTAGTGACAACTTTGCATGAGTTGCAGATGCTGATATGTTATCCTCAAGGCGATCGCAACCTAAATCATTATATTTGATGGAAACAATATTAATGTAGGGAGCAAAATTGGTCAGTTAAGTAAGGTAGAAAAAGATGAGTCCATGTGACGACGCACTAGTTTCAGCTAGTGATAGCGGTTTTTTAGCTAAATTTTCAGGAATCGTGTATAACTTAACACACTTTAAGCAATATGGGAGTGAAGTTAAAGCACCTAAAGGGTGGAACAAGCAAGATGCAGCTAAGCAAGTCATCTGCGATCGCCACTTCAAAAATGAAAGCACAGGGAGAAAGTTTGGAAATCTTTGGTGATTGGGCTGCGTTAGGTGCATTGCTCTATTATATTGTAGAGATGTGTCTTGCATTAACAGACGTTTATAGGCTGGACACAAGCTATGACAAAGTAAAAGCTTTTGTATTAGCTCGTGCTTCAGGAGATTCTGTCGTTATGGATAGCACTCCAAAGCTTGTAGAACTGAGTACAATCAATACGAATACTAGAGAAGTTGCTCTTGAGCCTTCAGTAAAAGTCTTTTTAGTATTTATATTTAAAGCTTTAGGAGTTAAACTTGGTATGATTGGAGAAATGAAATTAGCAGAGTTAATTCCTGTGCGCTTACGCAAAATAGGTTTGAGAACAAATTACTGGACAGTCAATGACACGGGACATAAGTTTTTGAAGAAGCTGAAGGTAATTAGTTCATTAACCTACTAGAGAATTTTGAAATTCAGCTAATCTTCATCTATGTTTTAGTAGTAAAGTGTGAAGATAGTTAGAACGTCTTTAATCATACGTCCATTGACTAAGAACAAGCAAAGAATGAATTGAGGTACAAGCAGTCTTGTTCATTGAAGCACTAGCAAAACTGTACTCGCATCCTGATCTAAATACCCGCATTTATACGTGGGAGAATAATGACAAATTACGAATTATGTTGATCCTTATAAGTAGGTATGTATAAAGGTACGTCTTTGTGGTAAATTTAAATTCACCGGCAAACGAACTAAATATTCTGCCTAACTATACTATCCGTGAAAGTCAAAAAGCTAAGAATTTGCACCTCAAAGTATCGATCGAAAAAGGTATAGAGGTCATTGTTCCTAAAGGTTTTGACCAGAGTTGCATTCCTAGCATTATACAAAAGAAACAGGTTTGGTTAGAAGCAGCAGTTAAAAAGATTGAGCAGTGGAGACCGTTCTTTGCACCTACGGCATCCTGCCCTCTCCCAGACTTTATAGCACTTCCAGCGATTAAAGAAGGTTGGGGCGTTGAGTATCATCACACCTCGGCATCTAAGGTAGCGATAACTGAGAAACTGGATAGTCAGCTCATAGTTCATGGTAATGTTAACGATGTAGATACCTGTAAACTAGCTCTCCGACGTTGGATTTCTCAAAAAGCTCACATTCATCTCGTTCCTTGGCTCAAAGAAGTCAGTCAGCTTAGTCATCTTCCCTTTGGCAAAACTTTAGTTAAGGGGCAAAAGACTCGTTGGGCAAGCTGTTCAGGATATAAGACCATCAGCCTCAATTACAAGCTTCTTTTCATACCAGATCGTCTTGTACATTACGTTTTTATTCATGAATTGTGCCATACCGTACATATGAATCATTCATCCACATTCTGGGATTTAGTCAATGAAAAGGAAGCTAATTACAAACAACTGGATCATGAACTTCGAGAAGCTTGGCGAACTATACCTCTATGGGTTGAACTACAATCGTAATTACCCAAAATTTTTGCCTAAACTCACTCGTCAGGCAGGGAGAATACATATTATCAACAAGGACTGTTCAATGTCAATAAGCTCAAAGTTAATCACATTAATGCTCGCTTATTGAGCAATACGCTTCAGTTAAAGTCAATCGGTAGGAATTGTAGTAAAGACGCGCTGTTTGGAGACGCTACAAAGCTCATTGGGGAATATCATCTCTGCGCGTCAGGAAATGATATTCCCGCATGCGATTGATAAGCATATTTATGTGAAGTACTTATTGATAAGAAAGAAATGCCCGTGCCGTTCATTTTAAAACGATCATAGTCGCGAAGCTCTTGTGTTGCTGACAAAGCGCCTAAATGATTCCTAAATGCCAAGATACCCGACTTCTTGAAGAAGTCGGGTATCTGGACAGGAACTCTGGGCATGCTTTCACTTAATTTATGAAATAGTCCAAAATATACCTCTATAGGTATATTGCTTTTTTGTTATACCTAAAAAAATATTATTGAACAGTATCACGAATATTTTAATTATCACTCTTTTCTGCGAAAGGGCATATTCTATTGTATGTCTTTCCACAATATACTCACGTAAACGCGCATCCTTCCGATTGCTAATAAAAAGTAGTCCATGCTGAGTAATTTTCCCTAAAATCTATTAAGTGAGCGCTGGAGGATATTAAGCTTGGACGACAACTATCAAACTTACTTGAACCGGGTAGCAAGGATGACATTACCAGAAGCTTACAGATCCCAAATCCATCGCATTCAGGAATCTTCTAAGTTTCAGGTGCATTCCGGGAGTATAAAAGCTATGCCATTTCCTGGTTATACGGTGATTACACCATGTTTTGAGGATGAAGATGCAGAAAATGCCTTCTATGTCAACTTACAAAGTTACCAACAGCAACTTTTACAGTTATCTGTAAGCAATGATTTAATTGTGCCTGTACCTCCTACTAGCTTTCATCTGACTTTGGCAGATCTAATTTGGGACAGTGCTTACCGTGATGCTTCTGAACAAAATCCAGCATTTGAAGTGCAGTTACGCTCTTGCTTCACTGAAATCTTTCAGGAGTATCAACAAGCAATAACCCAGAAAAGCCCAATTCGCTGGCAAATGCTCGGATTGATAGTGATGCCAAGAGCTGTAGGTGTTTGTTTAGTCCCTCAGAATGAAGACTCCTATCAGCAGATTCTTAACTTGCGTAGAGCAATTTATCAAAATTCTCAGTTGATGGCACTAGGAATCGAACAACATTATGACTTCACCGCTCATGTGACATTAGGATATTTTGGAGAGATTTCCCCCGATTTAGATCGCGATCGCTTTGCCACAATGCTTTCTGATTTAAATGAGAAATGGCTCTTAAATTTACCTGAATTTTTGGCAGAGCGTGCTGAACTAAGAAAGTTTGACGACATGACAAACTATTATCGTCAACCAGATTGGCCAAGCTTAAATTTTAATTAGGTCATCAGATAATTACTAATTCGTAGTTCGTAATTTGTAATTCGTAATTAAAGGTATTTCTATATTACGAATATATGAATTACGAATTACATCAACAATTAGTGCCAATAATATATAATGAGTATGAGTTCATTAATCCATCCTATAACAGAGCAGAGTTTCACAATCATTGATCGCGAAATTGGCGAACATAACTTCAATTGTGCAGAGTATGCAATTGTCCGGCGAGTCATTCATACGACTGCTGATTTTGAGTTCCAGCACCTGATGCGATTTTCAGAAGGCGCTATTGAAGCGGGAATGACAGCACTACGTCACCGTGTCCCAATTATTGCTGATGTCGGTATGGTAAAGCAGGGAGTAGCGGGATTGGTTGCTCAAACATTTGGAAATCAATTAATTAACGCTGTGGAACTTGCCCCCAAAGCACTTCCTGGAAAAACGCGTACGGAAACTGGGTTGTTACAATGCTACAAGGAATTTCCAGAAGCAATTTATGCGATCGGCAATGCTCCAACGGCTTTGCTAGCTCTTTGTCATGAGTTAATCACTGCCTCAGTCTTACCTGCTTTAGTGATTGGCGTTCCCGTTGGCTTTGTCTCTGTGATTGAGTCGAAAGCAGCACTCGCCAATACACCAGTCCATCAAATTTGTGTAGAAGGGCGTAAGGGTGGTTCTCCTGTTGCTGCGGCTATCCTCAATGCTTTAATTGTACTGGCATCGGAGTGAGAAGTTAAAGGGCACGGAGTCACTCTGTTAATGTAAAGCTTATGACTTACGCATTGACAAGGAAGTAATTGATTGGGGTGAAGTAGTATACATGAATAATATTTTTTGTCAATACGTAAATCCTAAAGCTTTGTAATACATATAAATAAAGCTTCTCTACGAAATTTTGAAATGAACTAGGACTTACGCATTCATTTGCCAAAAGGCTTGATTTATTGAACCGCCCTTCGGGTGACGCTCCTTCGTCGCTAACGCTGACGCTCGAAGACTCGCTACCGCTGACGCTAACGCTAACACCAGTCGCCTACGGCGGGAAAACGCCTCATGCGCGCTGGTT
>JAQYWO010000039.1 GCA_029379215.1 Rhizonema sp. PD37 | reverse complement strand
TTTAGTAACTGACTGCGATTAAATATTTTTAACTGGATGAATTCAAAAGTAAAAATTGTAATAAGTGTTGCTGTGCTGGCGAATAATAGTTGGATTAATACCGGTCGAGTTAAAGCCATTAAGAATGTAATAACGGAAATCAACAAGAGTTTGAGGTTGGTATGCAGTTTCGATTGAGGCAGAAAAATCCAGATAAACAAAGTACTGAAGGTAGCGAATAAGCTTTCGGTATATCCGATAACTCGAAAAATTGAGGTAGGATTTACAGTATAAGCAAGTACTAATAAGAAAGCTAAGTTTAAGTTTTCTAATCCGGTTTTGAAAATCCAGAACAGCAAAACAGTTGAAGTAAAGAATAGAGTTGTAGCAACAATTAAAAAGTCGTGTGCAGCCTGTTCTACGGTTTGAGGATGGAACAATGTACGGATGATAAATGGCCAGAGAGGGTAAAAGGCGTCACAATTGGGATTTAAAGCTTTGCGGGCATACAGTTCTACATCCCAGTAGTAACTATGGGATGCATGTGGTAGTTCTCGTGGGGAAAAGAACTTGTGGAAAGTTTCAGGATACATTAGCATTGCCACGGCTGCACACAAGATAAATGCGCTGCAGATGATCAATGGCGAAAGAATTGTAAGAATTTTTTTGTTAGTCATTTTAGCTGACTGCTGACGACATGCTGGCTATAGCTGTTTTCAGAGGAGTGATGGCATACTACATTGTTAGGGCGAACAGCCCTGACGCTCGAAGACTCGCTAACGCTGCGCTAACGGGTGACGCTCGTGCCGACGCTCGTGCCTCGCTAACGCTTTGCTATCGCTACCGCTTCGAAGATCGCAGTCCCCTCTGTCGGGAAACCCTCCTGCTTTCTCTGTCTCACCGTGACGCTCGTTCGCATGATTGCGTCTCCCTGAGTGAGAAGACTCGCTCTAAGCGAAGCTATACCGTAGGCTTTACGCTACGAAGATCGCCCCTACTTTTTGACAAATAAATATACATCATCTCGTTGGTAGTTTAAGTTAAATCCTGGTTGGTTTTTGAGTTGATTTAACAGGTTAGTCGCAAACTCTTGAGTACTTGACCAACCGGGATGACGAGTATTGAGTAATACATAGTGAAAGGTATTTAAATCAACTGGTGGGGAGTTGGCACTTGTCAAACTGATCAGTTTTCTTTGGCTTAAATGGGGAGCAATTTGTGCTGTAGTATATACACTATCTTTCGTTTGTACTTGGGCGATCGCATCTTGTGTCGCTTGCCAATTATCTAAGGATGACAGATAGATTGAGGAAAAATACCCAAACTTTGCTAGTGCTAAAAATGCTACTAATGACCAGATGATGATTCCTCGTTTGGTTCTGGGCCACCCCCGACCTGCGGCTAGAGTATCAATCGCTACTACAAATAAAAATGGGATGGCTGGTATGGAATACTGGTGGATTAAATCTTTTTGCATCGGGTAGTCAGCGAGAAGATTTATTGCCAAACAGGGAAGGGCACCGAGCAAAGGTGCCAGGCTTTTCAGTGACAGCCCCCAAATGACAGGTATTAAGAGCAAAACTAAGTAGAATAAGTTATCTGATGAAAAAAGTTTGCTCAGAAGAATGCCTAAGATATTGACTGGGTGAAACAGCACATTGTGGAAGATTTCTGAAAATGAGTTTCCTAAATAGCTATATCTTCCAAGATGACGTTCTACGGATGCTGAATCGCCACCGAAAAAGGGAATGACGATTTTGGTAGCGATGATAAACCAGGCAATACCGCTAATCAAAGCGATCGTACCACACAGTCGCTTTTTTTCAAAGATGAGTAGCCAGACTCCCAGTGCGACTACTGTTAAAGAGATTACGGCTTTACATGCTAACACTAGGAAAATACTTAAACAAAACCAGCGGGGGCGATCGCGTCTTGCCGACAACACTGCCCATATTAGTGCTGGTACGGCGATTGTATCGGGATGGAAATCAAATAAATTGATATTATAGACTAATGGATACAGTAAATATACTGCTGCCATTGCTACTGAAAGTTGTATTGTCAGCCCAGCATGACGGGATAAATGCCATACAGGCACAGCACCAACAGCCAAAGCTACTGCCTGCACACCAAATAACCAGTAAACGCTAGGGTGTATTTTGTAAAATAAAGCCAAGAAATAATAAATCCAAGCAGCATGGTCGCCGAGAATGTGAAATCCAATGAACGAAGAAATCGGTGACTGTCCCTGACTAATTAAGTAAATTGCCTGGTCAAAAATTCCTAAGTCGTATGCAGTGGATTGAAACAGGATGTGTCGTAAACTGCTACATCCAAATAAAATTAAGGCACTAACGCCAATCATCCAACCTACAGGACCAGGCTTGATAAATTTTTCCGCCATCTCATCTTATACGCAGTTGCAATTAAATCTAGCTCATTCATTAAGGAATAAGAAAATCGCAAAAATGTTCTCCTGACTCCTGTACGGGCGAATTGCCCTGACGCTCTTTCGCCCTTGGATCTCCCCGAGTGAGAAGACAAGGGAGATTGCTGCGAAGATTGCAGTCCCCATGAGAGCGGGCTAACCCCTGACGCTCGTTCCGACGCTCCTCCGTCGTTCGCCCTTGGGTCTCCCTTTGGGAGAAGATCGCTGACGCTCGTTCGCATGATTGCGTCTCCCCGAGTGAGAAGACAAGGGAGATTGCTAAAGCCTGATGCCTGCTGCGAGAAACCCTCAAAGCAGCACTGGTCTCACCTCCTGCTTTCTCTGTCTCACCGTTCGCCCCTATTCCTGACTCCATATAACTCATAACTGGGTTCAATTGATTAGCTAAGCTTATTAACAACTGACATATTCTGAATACGCCAAGCCCCTTCTGTATTGACTAAATCATATTTTACTCGTAATTTTTCGCTATTAGTTTTCTTTATCTGATTGTTCTCATAAAATTCGGTGATCTCAGTCACTGAGGCTTCTACTGCAACATGACCTTGATCCGTCTGACTGGGATTTAGAGATTCTACCTTGAGGCTGTGGTTATATTTTCGATAACGATTGTATTTTTTATCCTGTTGGGCAATGGTCTGCCATTGGGACAATGCTGGCTCTACTAAAATCTTCTGTAAACTTGCAATGTCGTGGTTTGGTCCTAAAGATGTACCTTTTGTGGACAGCCAAGTTTGAATAACATCCTTTGCTGTCTCTGCTGTTAAAGGTTCTACTGGTGGTTGTGTGCTATTTGGGTCGGGAATCGGTACTGGTTGTTGATTAAGCTGTACAGACAAACGTAAACTATCTTCAGATGTCGTAAAAAATTGATTTTTTATCCATCCGAAAGTTGTTGTGATCAAAAACAGCAAAATTAGTATACCTGCCAAAGAAGCAAATATCTTCCACACCACCAGAGTTTGCGCTTTTGAAGTGCGGGCAAAAGATCGTCTTTGATGAGCATTATCACGACCATTTTCTACAACACGCCCCGTACCAGGTTGGCTGGATCTACGCCTTCTTGGTTTTTGCCCTTGATGCTCATAAGCCGAAGCTTGACCATTCAAATTGCGTCTCTTACCTGTGGGGATAGTCTGCTGTGGTGTTACGGCCCGTGAAGGCGTTGGTGAACGAGCATTGAGTGGCGAGACGTTTGAATATTCCGGTCTTTTCTGAGTTGGTGTTGGAGGCGTTTTTGGATCGGTTTTGCTGTTAGGGTGTCGAGAGCGCACAGCCCCTTTGCTGGAGTTACGCGAATGAGTCGTCTGTAAATTCTTGATTGATTGGTTGTCAATTCCAGTCCACTCATTCGTCATTTCCGCATCTGTAGGCAAAGCTTCTAAAGAAGCTTGCACCTGTTCGTCAGCAAAATAATCTTTTAGGGAAGCTGTCTGTTTTGCTAAATCTCGGAAGTGCTGAAAGACTTCATTTTGTAACCAAACTTCTAAGTATAAACACAGGCCTGGCAAAAGGTCTGGAGAGTCTTGAGAATGTTCTCGAATAAAAACTAGGGCTTCGTACTCTTGAGAGAGTTCTAAGGAACGGGTTGCAACTTCTGTTTGCCCTAGCAGTAATGCACATAGCGATTGTTCTAAATGTACATCCTGACGCTTGCCCAATCGGAGCAGCATTTGCTTTGCTTGACGAATTAAAGTCGGTTGACGTTGAGTAAATCCCCGTGCTATCAATGCATAAACCGCTAAGTAAGTGGCAACAGGAGAGTGACGTTTGCTTTCCCTCTCAAATAACTCATGCTGTTCTACAACTGTTAAGTAGTTACGTAGTTGTTGAATAAATCGGAGAAAGTCATCTATATTTAGACCAGATTGGTCGTCTTTTGTACCATCAATCCCGCCGCGATCTTCTAAAATGTTCTGTAATAATTGTAACCCTTGTTCTCTTTCAGCCGTTTTTTCTTCTGGTAGCGCTAGTAACTCCAATATTCGGTATGGACGTAGTCGGTAAAGATCGGCTTGAATTTCCGCCTGAACGCTGGGAAATAATCCTTCTTTTAGCAGCAAATCCTCACCCGTTTCCAGGGACAAGGCAGCGTTTTCATAATAACCTTGCTGCCATTGCTCGCGACCTAATTCCAAGCAGGCAAGTGAAACGGTGAGAAGGATGTCTGGACGTTCAACAGCTGACACATATGATTCTTCACTCGTCGGTTGACTATTCTGTTTTATGCCAGCTACGGTATTTTGGTTAATTAGATATGGGCGGCCAAGTTTCAAGACAAGCTCATACTCTCCTAATTCCTGGAGAATTAGTAAAGCACCAACTAATTCCTGTTGTGAAACTTGAATATTCAGAGTCTGTCGGTTTAGATCATCTTCCAATCGCTCGGATACGGCTACTGTGGCATTTTGAGTACCATCAGCGCTGTAAGCATTAGCGAGATAAAGCTGATCGTAGTCAATACGTTCTTTTGGATCGGATAAAACCACGTAAGCTTCTTCTATAAGTTGTTTACGAGAGCCGATCGCAGCTTGGGAATACTCGCGTCGTGGCAACTGCACGATGCGATCGTTGTATGCCTGCCGCAACTGTTCATCACTTGCCGCCAACGGTAATCCTAAAATTCGGTAATAATCTAGCGGAATTTGCACAGTCTACTTCCCCTGTAGCCCGATCAACTTAATTCTCCTAGAGAATTCCAGGTTTGTAAAACCGTGCCATAATAACCTGTTGACTTTACACTATAAATGTATATTGCTATTGACACCATACGGTATCAACAACACCTTAAATGACAGCATAAATCATGTTAGCTTGCAGGAATCTACTTTTCGCGCCTTGTTTGGCTTGACCGAAGAAAGGCAGAGGGCAGAGGGCAGAGGGCAGAAGGTAATAAATTTTTTAAAACTCCCCTGCCACAAGGTTTCAAGCCCCTGAGTTTATTTTTGTAACAAAAGAAATATGTATTTCGAGACGCATAGCACGCGAAGTCTTGGGGAAAAGCTCGCCGGAAGGAAGCTTCCTTCCGGCAGACTTTCCCTTGAGAGTACTCTCTCCCCAGAGCTTCGCGCGAAGCTCACTGGGGGAAGCTTCCCCCGGTAGACTTCGCCAGAAATACTACGTCCACACTTCAAGCTCCTGAATGAGCGTTATGGGGTTTTCCTTCTGCCCTCTGCATAGCTGCCTTCTGCCTTGCCGCCCTTGGCGGCTTGACATTCCTGCTGCTGGTTAAAAGGTACTTTTTCAGGTATACGGTGACAGAGACACCGTGCCCTAGTTTTTTTCTAGGAGCCAGCGAACAAATATATAGCATAATTATGTAGTGATTACAACTATCTCAATAGGTATAGTGATATATTGTTAAGACATATGCAGAAAGCACGTTATTGTAATTGGTAGTCTAAAAACAGGGAATAAGTCATGGGTCATTGGTAATAATTTTTATTTCATGCACCCTCTGCTTTCCATACTCCTGTACGGGCCATCCAAGACATGCGGATTCTCTCTTTTCCAAATGTTATCTGTATTAAATCCGCCCCTACTTCCATCCAAAATAATAAGTTTTACAGCGACCTCCTAGAAAATAATGCTTCAAGAACGTACTTTACCCGTATTTGATACCACGACTGCTCAAATAACCACGGAAGTTGGATTGCGGTTATACGAGGATATGATGTTAGGACGCTTGTTTGAAGACAAGTGCGCCGAAATGTACTATAGAGGCAAAATGTTTGGTTTCGTCCACTTGTATAACGGTCAGGAAGGCGTTTCCTCTGGCGTTATTCAGGGGGCAATGCGACCAGGCGAAGATTTTGTCTGCAGCACATACCGCGACCACGTTCATGCTTTAAGTGCAGGAGTTCCTGCTAAAGAAGTGATGGCAGAGTTATTTGGTAAGGCTACAGGTTGCAGCAAAGGGCGCGGTGGTTCAATGCATATGTTTTCTGCGGAACATCGTATGCTTGGTGGTTATGCTTTTGTGGCTGAGGGAATTCCGGTTGCTGCAGGAGCAGCTTTTCAAACTAAGTATCGCCGGGAGGTTTTAGGAGATGAAACCTCAAACCAAGTGACAGCCTGTTTTTTCGGTGATGGAGCTTGTAATAACGGTCAATTCTTCGAGACGTTGAATATGGCAGCATTGTGGAAACTGCCAATTCTTTTTGTTGTCGAGAATAATAAGTGGGCAATTGGTATGGCTCACGAACGAGCAACTTCCCAGCCAGAGATCTACAAAAAAGCAAGTGTTTTTAATATGGTGGGTGTCGAAGTAGATGGTATGGATGTACTAGCAGTGCGAGCAGTAGCGCAAGAAGCCGTTGCCCGTGCGCGTGCAGGCGAGGGACCTACATTAATTGAAGCACTTACCTACCGTTTTCGCGGTCATTCCTTGGCAGACCCAGACGAAATGCGCTCTCAAGTAGAGAAAGAATTCTGGTTCGCCCGTGATCCAATTAAGAAATTAGCTACATATCTAGTTGAGCAAAACTTAACAAAACTTGAAGAACTCAAAAGTATTGAGCGGCAAGTGCAACAAGTTGTCGATGAGGCAGTAAAATTTGCCGAAAGTAGTCCTGAACCTGACAAGAGCGAATTGTATCGTTTTGTATTTGCTGAAGATAAATAAACTGTAAGCAGTGGTTCGTTGTTCATGGTACTTTTGGACAGTGACAAACAACTGTACGGGCGGGTTTCACAATATCTTTCGTTTCCACACGACGAGTTATACAATTAAACCCGCCCCTACCAACAACCAATAACTTATGAATAAACTTCACCTAGAAACAGATCGTTCCCGTCTTGAAGTCTTACCGGATCGCGGTGGGATTATCACTAGTTGGTCCGTAGAAGGTCAGGAAATTTTGTACTTAGACAAGGAACGTCTTGCCAATCCTCAATTAAGTGTTAGAGGTGGAGTTCCAATCCTCTTCCCTATCTGTGGCAATTTACCAGATGATACTTACACTCATAATGGTAAACAGTACACTCTCAAGCAACATGGTTTTGCCCGAGACTTACCTTGGGAACCAGTGGCTCAAGAAAAAGCTAGCTTAACCTTAGTTTTAAACAGCAACGAGCAAACACGAGCTGTTTATCCTTTTGATTTTAAAGTTGCTTTCACTTACCAGTTAACAGACAACTCTTTAGAAATTAGGCAACAGTATACAAATTTGTCGTCTGAACCAATGCCTTTTTCTACGGGGTTTCATCCTTACTTTTTGGCTCCTGATAAAAACCAACTACAGTTGGAAATTCCATCTCAGAAGTACCAACCAAAGGGCTCGAAGGAGATTCATTCCTTCGATGGCACATTTGATTTTAATACTGAGGAAATTGATGTGGCATTTGGGCAACTCAGTGGTACATCCACCTCTGTTACAGACACAAATCGTCAGATGAAGTTGACGATTGACTATGATGAGATCTTTTCAACGCTGGTATTTTGGACTGTGAAAGGTAAAGACTTCTATTGTCTCGAACCCTGGAGTGCTCCTCGGAACGCCCTTAATACAGGAGAAAATCTAACTGTCGTGCAACCGAAAGGCGAGTTAGTGACAAGTATACGTCTCTCAGCAATTTTTTCTTGAACCCCCTTTACAAAACTCAAGATGTCTGTGCTATAATGGAGGAGTTGCTAAAAACAACGCATGGGTCGCTAACTCAACGGTAGAGTACTCGGCTTTTAACCGATTAGTTCCGGGTTCGAATCCCGGGCGACCCATAAATTGAGTTGTAGGGGCGGGTTTAACAAGGCAATTGTGTTGACTCACGAGTTTTCTGAATCAAACCCGCCCATACTTCTGGTTCAATCGCCAATCCTCCGTCATAAAGTTTTTAGACAACAGCACTCATCAATAGTTATAATTTCCTATAAGTTGAAAAAAGTATTAAGATTAGCGTAAATATAACGCTTATCTCAAGTAGATCTGATATCCACCATTAGGAGAACTATAATATGGCGCTCGTACCAATGCGGCTGATGCTAGATCACGCGGCTGAAAACGGATATGGCATCCCAGCTTATAACGTGAACAACATGGAGCAGATCCAAGCTATCATGCAAGCTGCTCTAGAGACAGATAGCCCCGTAATTTTGCAAGCTTCTCGTGGCGCTCGTAAGTACGCAGGTGAGAACTTCCTCCGCCACCTGATTTTGGCAGCAGTAGAAACATACCCTCATATTCCTATTACCATGCATCAAGATCATGGTAACAGTCCGGCAACTTGCTACTCCGCGATTCGTAATGGCTTCACCAGTGTAATGATGGACGGTTCTTTGGAAGCAGATGCTAAAACCCCAGCAAGCTTCGAGTACAATGTTAACGTTACAAGTGAAGTGGTGAAAGTAGCTCACTCTGTGGGTGCTAGCGTTGAAGGTGAACTTGGTTGCTTGGGTTCTCTGGAAACAGGTATGGGTGACAAAGAAGATGGTCACGGTGCAGAAGGTGTTCTTTCACACGACCAACTACTGACAGATCCAGACGAAGCAGTTGCTTTTGTTGAGCAAACTCAGGTGGATGCTTTAGCAGTAGCCATTGGAACCAGCCACGGTGCTTATAAATTTACCCGCAAGCCAACTGGGGAAATTTTAGCGATCAGCCGAATCGAAGAAATTCACCGTCGTTTGCCCAATACCCACTTAGTGATGCACGGTTCCTCCTCCGTACCTGAAGATTTGCTCGCTTTAATTAACCAATACGGCGGTCAAATTCCCGAAACTTATGGTGTACCTGTAGAAGAAATTCAAAAAGGTATCAAGAGTGGTGTTCGTAAAGTGAACATTGACACAGATAACCGCTTGGCAATTACAGCAGCAGTCCGCGAAGCTTTGGCGTCAGATCCGAAAGAATTTGACCCTCGTCACTTTTTGAAGCCTTCGATTAAGTACATGCAGAAGGTTTGTAGCGATCGCTATCAGCAATTTGGTAGTGCCGGCAATGCCAGCAAGATCAAACAGATTTCTCTAGACGATTTTGCAGCTAAGTATGCTAAAGGTGAATTGAACGCTGTCACCAAGAAAGCTGCCGTTGTTTAATCTTGTGTAAGTAAATAGGGACACTGTAGTAGTGTGTCCCTACATAACTGAGGATTCTCTTACTTGCATGACTTAACCGGGTATAACTTAGGTTCCCCGGTTTTTTATTTTATGTGCTAAAAAAGCTAGTAGTTCTTAGTCATTGCTAAAAGACACGGTGTTGCAGACTAGGCATTTGACGGCGAACTTGTTCTAGCCTCACGGGGTTTATTTCCGCGATCGCCACTCCTGGCTGTTCACCCGCATCTGCTAAAACCATTCCCCACGGATCGATAATCATTGCATGTCCGTGAGTTTGGCGACGGGCATAATTAAGTCCGGTTTGTGCAGGCGCGATGATATAGTAGGTGTTCTCAATCGCACGCGCCTGTAGCAATACTTGCCAGTGATCTTTACCAGTATAGGCAGTAAATGCCGCCGGCACAAACACGACATCTGCTTCCTTTTGTGATAAATATCGGTACAGTTCGGGAAATCGCACATCATAGCAGACAGAAAGCCCGAGATTACCAAGTTCTGGTGACAGATAGACAGAGGGTAGTTGGGTACCGGCCATCACAGTACTAGATTCTTGATAGGTGTTGCCATCAGGGACGTTAACATCAAATAAATGTACTTTGTGGTAGCGAGTGAGTTCTTCACCGTTAGGGTTAATAAGTAATGCAGTATTGTAGACTTTGCCTGTACTGTTTGTCGGTACTGGAAAGCCTCCACCTAAAATGGTAATTTGAAAACGCTGAGCCATTGTTTTGAGAAATTTTTCAGATTCAGTGGCGATCGCATCAGCTTGAGCGCGTTTCGCATTTTCGTCTCCCATAAAGGAGAAATTTTCAGGCAACCCTACCAATGTCGCACCTTGATGCACGGCGAAATCAATTAAATCCTCTGCTTGTGCCAAATTTTTTTGTAGATCAGGCACACTAGTCATTTGAACAGCTGCGGCTAGATAAGACTTCATAGATACAAAAACGAACAGTGAGTTGTTTGGGGTTATTCATTTAAGCTAAAACCTAGCTCAAGTTATATTTTCTAGGAATTAGGCATCATACGGATATACTGTACGCAATTTAGGTTTTTTAGCACTCAAAGCAGAAAAGACAACGAACAAATCAGGATTATGCGAAGCGCCTTGAACGACCGAATCCCGTAATGCAAATTATGGTCTATTTGTACAGTGCGTAACTCTTATCTTCTTTGTGACTTTTCTGTTTTTCTTCCTCAACTCCTCAGATCATCTTGCTACAGGATGTAGGAAAGTGGAGTAACTTACGACATAGTTGTTAGAAAACCTTGATAAATAATATTTATGGTGAATCTGTCTGTTTTCGTTAAAACTTTTGTTGCAGTGTTTGTTCTTGCCGATGCAATAGGTAATATCCCGATAATTTTAATTCTGACTAAAGGCATGGAACCTGCCGAAAGAAACAAAGTTATAAATAAAGCAATATTAGTAGCAATAGCAGTACTGATGGTGTTTGCTTTTGCTGGTCAATTGATCTTAAATTACTTAGACATCAGTTTAGGGTCTTTACGAGTCGCTGGGGGATTGCTACTGTTATTAATTGCCTTACAAATGCTCCAAGGAGGGGCGGATACTCCTTTGATTAACAACGAGCGCGATGTGGCAATTACTCCATTGGCTTTACCGCTACTAGCAGGACCTGGTACACTAACGAGCGTGATGCTGTTAATATCAGAACCTGCCAATCCTAATCTTAGTGTAGTAGTGGGAATTTTATCGGCGATGTTTGTCAGTTGGGTAATTATGCGTCTGGCAAACCGTCTTGACAAGTGGCTTGGTGCAGAAGGTGAAGTCATTATTACTCAGCTTTTGGGTTTTTTGTTAGCAGCGCTGGCGGTAGAGATTGGCAGTGCGGGGATTAAGGAGTTATTTCTCAGTTAGAACTACGCTCCAGTTAAAAATTAAAAATTATGTAATGATACATCCGCCTGAATCCAGGAGTAGGGGCAGGTTTTATCGATTGATTTTATTGCTTTGTAAGTTATCTGGTAAAACCTGCCCCTACAAGAATCAGGCGAACATTAATCCAGGAGTAGGGGCAGGTTTTATTGATTGATTTTATTGCTTTGTAAGTTATCTGGTAAAACCTGCCCTTACAAGAATCAGGCGAACATTAATCCAGGAGTAGGGGCAGGTTTTATTGATTGATTTTATTGCTTTGTAAGTTATCTGGTAAAACCTGCCCCTACAATAATCAGGCGAACATTTGATGAAAGGAATATACCAATAATGATATATTCCTGATAAATTCTGAATTTTGACCGGAGGCTGAGCGTCAAGGGCTCCGCTCCTAGATGCTGAATTCCTACAAAATTATTTTTTTAGTTTTTAATTCTCAATTCTCCGTCTCTCCCTGTTAAGAAAGTCCCAACTGTTGCTTTAAAGCTTTTGGCACATTTACAGCTGTTTCTAAACCGCGTGCCCCTTCCCACTCTAGATTTTCATTCCAAGTCATTTTTTCGAGGTTAGCATCGCTGAGGTCAGTATTGCTGAGAATAGCAAAACTAAGGTTAGTGAATCTAAGGTCAGCACCACTAAAAATAGCACCTCTGAGGTTACTGCCACTAAGATTAGCACTCTTAAGGTTGGCATAGCTTAGGTCAGTGCCAAACAGGATAGCATTGCTAAGATCGGCACCAGTAAGATCGGCTTCATTCAAAACGCCCCCACTCAGATCGGCTTCGTTAAGAGTCACCCCATTCAAGTCTACACCACTGAGTTCCGCACCAAGAAGAATTGCTCCAGTGAGATTAGCGCTTTGCAGATTTGCGCCGTTGAGTTTGGCATAGCTGAGATCGGCAGCGACGAGAATGGCGTTCTGGAGATTGGTGCTGAAAAGAATCGAGTCGCTGAGGTTAGTACCTTTTAAAACAGCTTGCCTGAGATCGGCACCACTGAGATCGGCACGGCAGAGATCGGCATGGCTAATATCTACGCCTATAAGGATGGCATCGCTGAGGTTGGCACCGAAGAGAATAGTGTCACAAAGGTTAGCATGACCAAGCTTAGCATCCCGAAGATTAGCACTTGTTAAGTTAGCACCCTTAAGATTAGCATTGCTCAAGTCAGTGTTGCTGAGGTCGGCTGAAGTTAGGTTGGCATTGCTGAGGTTAGCATTGCTTAAGTTAGCACCACTGAGATTACTACTGCTAAGATTAATACGTCTAAGATCAGCATGACTGAGGTTAGCACCAGTCAGGTTGGCATCACCAAAGTCAGCACTACTGAGGTTGGCATCACTGAAGTTAACCCCAGTCAAGTTAGCATTACCGAAATAAGAAGATTTCAGGTTAGCTTTACTGAAGTTGACACCAGTTAAATTGGCATCACCAAGGTAAGCACCGCTAAAGTTTCCGCCCCTAAGAAATTGCCCAGTTACACTACTAAAATTGCCAATTTCGATAGCGTCGCTGTAGTTAATAATACGGAGAAGTTGAGACGTAAAAAAGTTGTCTGGATTTCTTTGCCCCGAGGGATAAAAGATGATTTGATGCTTGAGGTTATCTTGCTGTTGAGCATAACGGTGTAACTCTAAAAGCAAAATCATCACATTCAGTCCCGTCGTTATGTCAACCTGCCGCAATCCGACTGCAAGATTTTGTTCTGATAACTTGAGCATTTTTTTTAGAGGTAGGTTATCAGGTGGTGCAGCATCAATAAATTTCCCCTGACACCAATGCTCATAAAATTTTTCCAATCGCTGGAAAAGTTCCACCGGCTGAAAGTGCGATCGCGCGATCGCACTATTGATCACTTTGTCGGTAATTTCGGGTTTCAGTACCCCATTGCCCAGTAAATCGTAAATATCTTGATTTAACTGGCGATCGCTTATATTAAAAGTGAAACCACTGCTCGGTTTTGTCCATGCTGCCAAGTTTTCTTGCAATCGTTCCTCAAGTAATAATTCTTGTGAATTATTTTGCGGCGACTCAAAGATTTTGTCTTGCTCTGTTTTTTGTAAAGGCAAAACTGCTTCGTTTGTAAGAGAAGTTTCCTTGGGTATCTCTTCTACCCACGAGACTCGGACACAAGTTCTTAAAAGCTTCCAAACTTGAGAGAAGAGTGACATCTTTGTGTCCCTTGTTACTATACACCTACTGATGAACTAGAGCTTTAGTTGAAGATGTTTGCTTGCCCTATGAGTGGTCAAACTCCAAAAAAATTAGTAAAATTTATTACATACTACTAGTACAACGTAAATCCTCCTTTTGCTTTATTAAAAGAAAATGTCTATCCAAAAAGTTTTGGACTTTTTAATCAACCTAGCCAATTCCAACTAAATTGTTATCCTACCCCTTATCAGCATCTTTCCTGCTGTCCAATGTAAAAATAATACGTATAGTTCGCTACAGATGCAATTGTTTGAAGAAAGACTATAGTAAAAAAATACAACGAGGCTGAACAAGAGTAGTGAGAAGAATTGAGAAGTTGGAAAATTTCTGATACAATTCACATCCCCAGTCTCCTCGACTTACCCTAGTGTGCTGTAAAGTAGCAGCTTTATATAACCGAAAGCATTCAGCCTGTCTTGAGCTATAACGCCTGTATGAATTGTCAAGCTCAGACTCACGTTGGTTGAATGTTTCCACAACTCTCTTTAATGGCTAAGTGTTAAATGCCGATAACTAATTGCTTGTACATAACCAGTAGAAATCTTTGTCAGGTAAAGATTGGATGAAGAGATTAATTTTTTTGATGATTTTGCTGCATGGTTTATTTTTAGGTACAACCGCCAGTGCTAAGTCGCTGGTGGTGGATCAAGAAACGCAGAAGCAAGATAACGCCGGGATTCAAACAAAAGAGCAAAGCATTTTCGTTTCAGCTTCACCCCACCAAGCACAGTTGCCAAAACAACAAGTGTGGATAATTGATCGGAACAAACAGGTAAAGCGTCAGTCTTTTGTTTGGCTCGTTAAGGATATTAAGAAAGCTAAACAGCAGCCATTTTTGCTGTTTGGGCAAAAGTTGGATCAGTTTAATAAAGATGAAAAAGCCAATGTAAACTCAAAACCATCAGCATCAAAAAAGGATGAATTAGAACCATTTGATGAAGTCGTTAAAAATACTCAAAAGCTGCAAGGATTGTTTACCTTATACCGGAATCAGCAAAGTAACAAAATTTATTTAGAAATTAAACCGGAACAACTTAATAAAAATTATTTGACGACAGCAACATTAGAATCTGGCATCGGTCAAGCTGGAATATATAGCGGTATGCCTTTGCAAGATTTTTTGTTTTACTTCCAGCAAGTGAATAATAACATGCACTTCGTCGTTCGTAATGTGAATTTTCGGACTGATGAGGGAGATCCACAACAGCGATCGCTTGCTCGGTCGTTTAGCGATTCAGTTCTCTACACCATCCCGATTAAAAGCATTCACCCACAACGTAAAACTATTCTGATAGATTTGGGTGACTTACTTCTAACAGACTTAGCTGGATTATCTTCAAGTCTGGGACTATCCGGAACCACAGAAAAGTCTTATTTTGGTACGGCGAAAGTCTTTCCTCAGAATATGGAGGTAGAGTCGGTTTTTAATTTTTCTTCCCGTAATGGAGAACGTCGTCAGAATGAAGCAGTATTGCCAAATTTTGCGACTCTTCCAGATAGACGTGGCTTTACCTTACGCGTTCACTACAGTCTCTCCCAACTTCCAGAAAACAAATACCGACCGCGTTTGGCTGACGATCGCGTCGGCTATTTCATCACCGCCTATCAAGACTTATCCAATGATAACAATCGCGATCCGTTTGTTCGCTATATTAATCGCTGGCATTTAGAAAAACAAAACCCCAAAGCTGTCCTTTCGCCACCAAAAAAACCGATTATCTTTTGGATTGACAACGCGACTCCCTTAGAATATCGCGATGCTGTGAAAGAAGGAGTCTTGATGTGGAACAAAGCTTTTGAAAAGGCTGGGTTTAAAGATGCAATCCAAGTACGTCAAACACCTGATAATGCTAATTGGGACCCATCAGATATCCGCTACAACACAATTCGTTGGATTAACACGGTAGATGGGTACTTTGCTATGGGCCCATCCCGAGTTAACCCTTTGACTGGGGAAATCTTGAATGCCAGTATTCTTGTAGATGCCAGCTTAGTGCGAAGTCTCAAAAGTGATTATCGCAGAATTGTCCAACCTAATCAAACACAAACTCAAACTACCTTGTCTGAGCTGATGCAAAATCGCCTTCTTTGCGCCAATGGTTTAGAAGCTAAAGGCAATAACTCCGCACAAAATATTGAAGGAGAATTGCCAAGTAATTTATCTAAATTAGCTGGAGAATACGATCTTTGCTACGGAATGGACGCGACTAACCAATTTGCTTTTGGCTCATTAGCGATGTCACTTTTACAAAATATATCGCCTAATAGTGCCCAGATGAAAGATTATATCCATCAATATTTAAGATTAATTATCGCTCATGAAGTTGGACACACGCTTGGGTTGAGGCATAACTTCCGTGGTAGTACTTTCTTAACACCCCAGGAAATAAACAATACTGCGATTACCCATAAAAAGGGTCTAGTCACATCAGTCATGGACTACATTCCCCCAAATATTGCCCCTCAAGGTGTGAAGCAGGGAGATTATTTTCCGACTATTGTGGGACCTTATGATGAGTGGGCAATTCAGTACGGCTACACATCTTCTCAAGCTGTCACAACCACAGATGAAAAGCCGTTTTTGGAGAAAATTGCTCAGCAATCTTACAAGCCTGAGTTCAGTTACTCCACGGATGAAGATCTCTATGACCTCGATCCAACAGTCGATGCTTGGGATAACAGCGCCGATGTTCTTGAATATTCTCAATGGCAACTTGATAATTCTCGGGCAATGTGGACTCGTCTCGACACCCGTTACCCTATGACTGGAGAGAGTTACAGCGATGTGAGCGAACGGTTTGGTACAGTATTAAATAATTATTTCCAGAACATATATTTTACTACTAAATACATTGGCGGTCAGTCTTTTTACAGAGTTCATGCAGGCGATCCCAAAGGGCGATTACCATTTCAACCTATACCAGTAGAAAAACAACGACAGGCATTGACAGTACTGCAAAAGTATGTATTCTCTGAAGGGGCTTTTAACTTCTCGGCTGATCTGCTGAATAAATTAGCCCCCTCGCGTTGGCGACATTGGGGTAGTTATCCTCGGACTGGTCGCTTGGACTATCCCATTCACGACTTAGTATTGTCTATACAGAGTTTAGTGTTACGGGACTTGCTGTCAAGCGATCGCCTCTCGCGTTTAGAAGACATTGAACTCAAAACTCACTCAGGAGAATCCCTGACGTTGCCAGAGCTTTTTGATACTTTACAGTCAGATATTTGGACTGAGGCAATCAAGCCAAACGGTAAGTCAATTAAGATTTCTAGTCTGCGGCGTAGTTTGCAGCGACAATACCTCGACATTTTAACTAATATGGTGTTGCGTAAACAAAAAGTCCCAGAAGATGCTGAAACACTAGCTTGGTATAAAATTAAACAGCTTGGTGACACGCTCGAAAAAGAGCATTCAGACGATGAATACACCGAGGCGCACTTACTAGAAACACGCGATCGCATCAAGAAAGTCTTAAATGCACCCCTGCAAGGGAATTAGTACTTGACCAAATTGAAAATGATGGTGTGGTCTTAATAAGGTTCGGTAAGCTATAAGCATTAGGGTGGTAATAATAGGCATAACGGCTGAAAATCAACAGGCATGGTCAAATTTGAGTTCTTAGCCATTACCGTAAAGTGCGGATGACGGTGGTATCGTCTTCAGTTCCCGCTTGACGTTGATCAGTTGCCCAAGTCACACCTTCGAGGAAGATATGTTGAGTTTGTTGTCGTGAGGATGGTATGAGTGTAATTGCCATTATGTGTCCTCCTTTTCCGTATTGTATAAGGTGGGGTGGGCATTCTCAGTTGTGTGCAGGCGCAAGATTTCTTATGTACAGAAGCATTTCTTTCACCTCTGTACATAAGATGACAGGAGAAAGTAGATTATTTTCAGTAAATTGTATAGCTCTTAACTAAGAGATTCTTCTTGTGTGGCGCATCTCAATACTGTTCAGTTAAGCCTTTTTTTCCTCTTCCCCGGTGCTTGCCTCAATAGATAAATTTCCTTACCTGAAATGTATTGGGGCGCACCCCACTGTTTTCTCAAATCCTAATTTTTTTGCTGGTAAGCATGTACCCACCCTACAGTTCGTAGATTAAACTTAATTTATAGACTTAGTTTACTAGTCTCTATGGAAACGGTTAATATTCATGACTGCAAAACGAATCTCTCACGGCTTTTGTCGCGTGTACAACTTGGAGAAGAAATCATTATTTCCAACCGAGGGGTTCCAATTGCCAAGCTGGTTCCGTATCAATCTTCATCTCATAGGCGTAGTAGTTTGGGGCAGGATCGAGGACGTTTTGTCGTGCCAGAAGACTTCAACACTCCTTTACCCGAAGAGATTCTAGCAGCATTTGAGGGGAGTGAGGGGTGAAACTTTTGCTAGACACGCAGTGCTGGTTGTGGTGGTTTGCTCAACCAGAGCGTTTGAACTCAGAAACAATAGCCCAGATAGATAATGAAACCAATGAATTATGGCTTTCGGTTGCCAGCGTTTGGGAAATGGGTATAAAAATTGCCATAGGTAAGTTACCGCTACCCGAACCACTCGATACTTATATTTCTAGCCGAATGATGCAGTTAGGAGTTAAATCGCTCTCGATTACAGCTTCTCAGGCTATACAAGCATTTGCCTTGCCCTTACATCATCAAGATCCTTTTGACAGAATGTTAATTGCACAAGCTCAGATGGAGAAGATGATGTTGGTGAGTGCTGATTCTATATTTAGGCAATACGATGTTTCCATGCTTTGGGCTGCAAGTTAATGAGATAGATGGTGCTTTATGCAATTGCATTAAACCCTATCCTTAATTAAACAGGAGAACTAAAC
Source organism: Rhizonema sp. PD37 (assembly GCA_029379215.1). Lineage (GTDB taxonomy): Bacteria > Cyanobacteriota > Cyanobacteriia > Cyanobacteriales > Nostocaceae > Rhizonema. The sequence goes on along the minus strand of JAQYWO010000039.1, from coordinate 22,416 downwards.
CCATGCAATTAGAAGACTACTTTAACTTTCTCGGTGCTGAAGACATTCGTTTAAAAGGTTCTCGCATTGGCATCGAAACTATTTTATATGAATATATTTATAGTGCTCGTACACCTGAGGAAATTACTCAGATGTTCCCTAGTCTGACTATAGAACAAGTCTATGCTACTATTCTCTATTACCATCACGAAAAAGAAAAGGTCAGTCAATACATAACCGATTGGCTAGAGTGGAGTCATAAAATGCGAGAAGAGCAGCGGAAAAATCCCCATCCTGGAGTGAAAAAATTAATAGAACTTAAAGCCGCACAAAAAGCTTCACAAGCTCATGAGAATTCAGTATCTCATTGATGAAAATGTTAACCCACTTTATCCTCAACAACTGCGTCGTAAAGACGTGGATATTGTAGTTGGAGTTGTGGGAGAACCAGCAACACCCATTAAAGGCACTTTAGATCCTGAAATATTAATTTGGTGTGAGACTTATGAAACTATTTTAGTAACAAATAACCGCCGTTCTATGCCTACTCATTTAGCAGAGCATCTTGCTCAAAATCGTCATATACCTGGTATTTTCCTACTTAACCCAGAAATGGGAATCGGTGAAACTATAGATGAATTAATTCTCATTGCTAAATGCTCTTTTGAGAATGAATATAAAGACAGAATTATTTTTCTTCCTATTCCCTGACTCAAAATTCTCAACTCCAATATGTCCATTTCATCATAGTTGAAGGCTTACACAGTCGGGTTTACAGTCGGAATACATCGGTGAGATGAGAGAGACTAACAGACTTCTATACTGTGTAGGTTTTACCAAAAACTTACGTTCATGTAGGTTGGGGAGCCAGCGCCTACGGAGGGAAACCCTCCGTAGGCGACTGGCGTTTGAGGTACGAAACCTAACATTTATTGTATATCAGAGGTCATGATTAGCAGATTTTATTAATTTTCTCTCCTCAACGAAAGAATGAGGTTCTGACGTTACCAAGGTATAAGTTTTGATTAAGTGGCGGGTGGATGGTTATAAGAGTTTGATCTGTGTGTTCCACGAAATCGCGCAGGAAGTGATGGTAAGCAGTGCCCATCCTACAGTTGAAAAAAATACAAAATATGAGCCGAACAAATTTTTGTTAAAAATGTACCAAACTCATATAAATTTGTATAGAAAGTTCTCCTATTAAGTGGTGAGGCAGTTACAATGTCTTTTTTTAAACAAGCCAAGACACAGTCTTCTGACCAAACGCATTCAAAGAAAAAAGCTTTGCAAAGAACTGGAAGTGTAGTGAGTGGGCTGGTTTCCTTATCCTTTTGTTTATTAGCAAGTAGTCAAGCCCAAGCTATCGACATCAGTTTTACTAAAGTTGTTGATACAAACACTCTTGTGCCAAATGGAACAAAAACAAGTACATTCACTTATTTCTTTGGTAATGCTCCTTCCTTAGATAATGGAAGCGTCGTATTTTTAGCAAATGGAATTCTTTCTACTCAACCTTTTCAGGAAGTCGGTCCACAAGGTGTATTAGGTATCTACACTAATCTAGGAGGTTCACTTAATGTCGTTGCCGATACCAGGACACGAATTCCAGGCGCTACAAGAAATTTCTTTTCTTTAAACAGTCCTTCTTTCAAAAATGGCAGTGTGGCTTTTGCAGGAAGTCTCACGCAGGGTTCTCCAACACAAAGTATTTACACAAATATCGGTGGTTTACTGAACGTAGTCGCTGACTTAAATACACCTGTACCAGGTAGTACAGAAAACTTCGGTTATCTCACCGCACCTTCTCTCGACAACGGAAGTGTCGCATTTCTACGTTCTGGATTGGGCTTACCGATAGAAGGTGTCTACACAAATGTAGGTGGTTCATTAAGTGCGATCGCTGACATGAACACACCAATACCGGGCGGCACAGGAAACTTTACTCGCTTCAGCAACCCGTCTCTCAGTAATGGCAGTGTGACATTTATCGGCTTTGGAAATTCTGATGGAGTTTCTCTTACAGGTATTTACACAAATCTAGGCGGTACACTGAATGCGATCGCCGACAATAACACAGATATACCTGGGGGTACGGGGAACTTTACTAATTTCACCAGCTTGACATCAGATAATGGAAGTGTCGCTTTTATCGGCGAGAGAAGAGAAACTATCAGCCAACCTCCCTCTCAACAAGGAGTATATACAAATCTAGGTGGTTCGCTCAAAGCTATTGCTGACTTGAATACGCCTATTCCCAACGGGACAGGAAACTTCACGTCCTTTAGATCTCTTTCCTTAAACAAAGGGAATATCGCTTTCTTAGGCGCTAATAGTTCTTCTCAAGGGATTTACATAAACCTTAGCGGTTCGCTAACAAAGGTGATCGCGACAGGTGATTCCTTAGACGGTAAAACCGTGAGTTCATCAGTTCCACAGTTTGATCAAGGTTTACTTTTGGGACAACAGAGCCTGAGTGGAAATCAAATTGCCTTCAGTGTCGGATTCACCGATGATTCAGAAGCGATTTATATTGCCACTGTTAACTCAGGGAATGAAAAGTAGGGAAAAGCACTTTTGATGCTTTCGCACTGTGTTGATGTAAGACTGTCCTTAAATATTCTCTGGAGACTTCTGGCAAAATTACCTAACGACTTTGCAGAGAATAAAAAATCATACAGTGATTAAAGGCGAAAGCCACCAGATAAAGGGACAAATTCAAAATAATTTCTCCCTTTATCGTCCAGGGCAGCTAGCAGCAGTGAAACCCAAACTAGTAGCGTTGGACGCAGGGGAGATGAGTATGACTTCCCCCTTGTCGTTTAACACCCAACCAGTAGCGGGGTTGATCGCCATGACTTCTGGTTTTGGGTGTGATTTGGCTGTAGGTGTTTTTGAACTATGCAGCACTGTTTTCGCAGGTAATCGAGTATCTGACCACACTACGTCACTACTGAGGAAGTCGTCAGGACTCGGGGGTAAGCCACTACGTCCGGTGATTGTAAAGCTATTGTCTCCAGTGTCAAAAGCAGCACAGCTAGAGGAAAGTAGTGGTGGGATATTTGCTACAGCTACGGGTAGTTGCACTAATCCTCGAGTGGGGTCAATATCGGAAGTTCTGATAGTTATCTGACCACTTAAAGAAGGGCTTTGCTGAGAAACGGCAGTGATATCATTTGTTGGCAGCTGAGTTGGATCTAAATCGGATGGACGCAATCTTTCAAGGTCTTGTCTACTGAGTGGGTTGATTCCATAAATACCAGTAGCGTTAATTGCAACTCTTCCGGCACTACCACTAGACGCATTAGCAATAATGTCACTATTTTGATCGGGAAGGGCAACTACAAAACCATTTGGTGCAGCGATATTGATATTGCCCCCATTGGCAGTGTTGGAAGCTTGAGTGGAAATTCGACTTTGATTTTGCAACAACAGAAAGTTTACGTTTTCTAGCCTGATATTTCCCCCGTCTCCAGCGTTACTTGTCGCAGTGAGATTTCCTTGGTTGAGGCGGATGTCGTTCGCTGATACAGTCAGATTGCCTGCAGAACCTGAACCTAAGCCACTGACAGTCACTTGTGCCCCATTTTGGACATTCAAACGAGGGGTTGTAATATTCAAGTTGCCAGCATTTCCAGAAGCTCGAGGGTCTGCAGCAGCAGACAAAGTGCTAACTACGGGGATAGAATTAATGTTTCCCCTACCAATCACATCCACTGACTCAGCAGCGTTCACAGTCAAAGTTCCGCCAGAACCTGCGGCGAAAGCTCCGGATTGTACTGATCCACCATTCTGTAGCGATAATTGTCTAACGTTCAAAGTCAGGGCTCCCCCTAAACCTGTGCCGCGATTATTAGCTGAGATTCTCGCCCCATTCTCGACAGCGATCTGCCCACTAGTAATATTGAGATTTCCAACATTACCCCTAGCTCCTGATTCAGCAGAAACAAAAATACCACTGCTACCGCTCGCCAAAGTAGCAGTTGGTGAAGAGCCACTTAGTTTAATTGAATCTGAGGCGTTGATTGTCAAATTTCCCCCATTTCCCCCGAAACGAGCAGCCGCAGATATCTGTGCTCCATTCAGGATAGTTAGTCGTTCAGTATTAATGGTTAAATTTCCAGCATTACCTGCATTGTTTATGGCTCCCTGCGCGACTTGAGCAAAAATCCCACTGGCGTTGGCTCCATTTGGTGTTATCGCAAATCTCGCAAGTTCTATATCCTTTGCTGTAACGAACACATTCCCGGCTTGAGCCACCCCAAAAGTAGAAGCATCAACAGTTGCTCCATCTCGGATTGTCAGTCGTCCAGTTTCAATAGTCAGGTTTCCACCATTGCCCCTTGCCCTAGCTTGAGCAGACAAGCCACTAGGTCGCATACCATTGGCTCTTCCTCCTGTTCCTGATAATTCTACAGTATCGGTCGCTTTCACCAGCAAATCTCCTCCTTGACCCTGACCGTTACTAGGAGTTGCTATAACTGCACCACTTGCAACTGTTAGGTTCTTAGTTGTAAGTGTCAAGTTACCAGCTGACCCAGTACCAGAAGTCAAAGTAGATAATTGAGTATTATCTCCACTCAAATTTACAGACTCGGCAGCATCTACTGTCAGATTTCCTCCTCTACCAGCAGCAGTATTTAAAGTTTGAGAAACAATTGCGGCACCACCTTCAACTCCTAAACTCCTGGTTGTGAGTTGAAGGTTACCAGCCGACCCAAGACCACGAGTGGCAGTAGATAATTGAATGCTATTTCCACTTAAGTTTACAGAATCGGCAGCGTCTACTGTCAGATTTCCTCCTGTACCAGTACTTGAGGTTTGAGAGGAAATTGCGGTACGACCTTCAACTCTTAAATTCCTAGTTATAAGTGTCAAGTTACCAGCCGACCCAATACCACGAGTGGCAGTAGATAATTGAATGTTGTTTCCACTTAAGTTTACAGAATCGGCAGCGTCTACAGTCAGATTACCTCCTGTACCAGTACTTGAGGTTTGAGAGGAAATTGCGGCACTACCTCCAACTCTTAAACTCCTAGTTGTGAGTGTTAAGTTGCCAGCAGACCCAATACCACGAGTGGCAGTAGATAATTGAATGCTGTTTCCACTTAAGTTTACAGAATCGGCAGCGTCTACAGTCAGATCTCCTCCTGGGAGAGCTTGAGTGGTTGAAAAAATTTGGGCATTATCCGTAAGGTTGATGTTCCTGCCTCTAAGCTGAATAGCGCCACCGCCCGCACCACTTGCATCAACTGTAGCTGCACTAGAGAGTTGAATATCTCGGAAGTTTTGCATGCCTGCATATCCCAAAGTGTAGTAGCCTTGTGGATTCTGAGTGAGATTAACCAAACCCGTCTCAACACTACCTAGCTCAATTCTTCCACCTGCTGCTGTTAAATTGCCATTATCAAGGGAAACATTACCGCCTACCAGCGCCAAAGTCTTGCCACTTGGAACTTGAAGTCCAGCAGGACCAGGTGGAATATTACTATTAATTGCTCCATTCATACTTGCCTGAGATCGGTTAACAATATCTCCTGGATTTGAGCCAAATTGCAGTCCTATCGGGACACTTACCGTTAATAAAGGAGTGACTTGAGGATTGATTGCGCTAAATTCTGTGCCATCAGCAAACCTTATACTATTCGCTGTACTTGCTACAAAAGAACCCCCAATATTCAAACTGGCATTTGGTCCAAAAATGATGCCATGAGGGTTGATGAAAAATAGATTTGCACTGTTAGCTCGGATTGAACCATTAATATTAGAGATAGATTCACCTGTTACTCGAGTAATGATGTTCTGAATATCAGAAAGATTGTTAAAGAAAGCTTCGCTATTATTAGGAACAGAAAAATCTCTAAAGCTGTGGAACAGGTTTCTTCCGGCTTGCGTTCCGCCAGTGATAATACTCCTGTTCCCATTGGGTGTAACGATGGAATTGTTAGTCAGCGTTCTATCTGGAACGATTTGTGCTGTTACAGGGTACAAACCTAACAGCCAAAACAAGGCACTTCCACTCAAGATGCACAGTTGAGAAGGGCAGGTTTTCATAAAGTAATTTATCACCATAATCTTAAGATTATGGTGATATGGGCTTCCTGACAATCAGTTAAACTGATTTCCTCACATTCCAGTTCCGTTTCAGCACTGATACTGCACCCAAAGCTCCTACAGCAAGCAGACTAGCTGTAGTAGTTGGTTCGGGGACAGTGGCAAGGGTTACACGGAAAGGTCGTCTAGATTGTTGGTTTGGGATAGCTGGGTTAGCGACGAAAAACCGTTCATTGCTCCCATCAGGACGAGTTACCACTCCTTGTAGTTCACTATATCGACTTGTGCCTAAAGCAGTAATTAAACCGGATAGGGAATTACTCAAGTTAGGATCGGTGGAAGGAATGAACAAAGTTAATCTTTCTGAACTATTGTCAAATGTAACATCGTATCTCAAACCGCTATTGCTGCTAAAATTACCAGCAATAGTATTGTCACTGATAGTCGAATAACCATATTCAAATCCGGAGAAATTACCCACTCCTGTGAAATTGCCAGTATTAGGATCGGTTGTAAGTCTAGAAGCTGTCAGAGTTCCAGACGAAAAAGTGAGAGTGTTGGCGGGATTACTATTACTAGTGTCGGTAAAGTTTAGAATAGCTCCAGGGAACACTCCCAGATAAGGACCCTGGCTGTTCGTGTTCTCAACAGAGGGGTTTAAAAGAAAGTTAACATTAACATTGGACAGAACATCCGAATTCCCAGAAAACTCGAGCAGTGGCGTGTCCAGTGGTAAAAATAGATCTGGAATTGGAAATATTTGAGCTTGAGCAGTGGCCGGAAATAGACAAGCTGCAATCCCGATCGCTGCTGCTATGCCTGTAGCTTTTGTGAAGTTTTTTCTCAGTTTATCTAAAGTCGTTAAATCTTTCTTAACATTGCATCCTGTACTTGCAACTTTCTGTAAGCCTGTTGCTGTCATGATTTTCTCAGTCAAAATTATCTCACCTTTGTGTTATAAATTACACGCAATTATTAAAAACAAATACTAAGCTGATAGGTGCGGCAATTACAAGCATGAGTTGATTGACTTTATGAAAACAATATAATACTCAGTAAAACTACGAAAAAAGAGTATTTAATAGGACTTGTAAACCTTAGAGACTGAACGTTATACACATTTTTTTAAGCCTTATTTTCATCATGAATTTGTGATAAAGTTGGCATCTTCTATTTAAGTACTGATAGTGTCTAAATCCGTACTAGTTCTCAACTGGCTCCCCTAAAAAAGAGGGGCTCATATCATGTTCGGTCGCAGAACCATGCGGAAAAGAACCCCACCCCCAACCCCTCCCCGCAGGCGGGGAGGGGAGACAAAGCGTAGCTTTGGCGGGGTGAGGTTCTTCCGATATTTCAGGTTAATCGAACGGACATAATATCAAACCTCAACTGAACCGTATTGCTTTATGCACAGAGAACAAAGAGAGAAAATTCTCTGTATAAATTCTTTTCACTCCCTACTCTCTATTTTGTTAACTCCTCAATGCCCGTAAGAACCGTTGTAACCCTCTAAACATACTTGCCTTTTTCACGGAAGCAGATTCTCCGGGTGTTTGAGGTTGTTTCTGCATTAGAATAGAATCCAGTTCATCGCCTGATGGTCTGTTAGGTAATTCGGTAATCTTTTGATAGTCGTTGCCTTTGCGCACCCAGACTTCCCACAATCCGGGGTAGCAACGAAAGACTGCTGCTTCTTCAAAGATAGGACGCAGGTAATAGCAGGATTCAATAGTCTTGATGAAACGTTCGCGTATTTGACGTGCGGCGTAACCAATGCCAACTATGCCTGCATCTTCTAAACTAGGATTTAACATGACTATAGGGCGATCGCCTATCTCTTCACACAGCTTTTCTAACGGTATAACTTCTATGGCTGTTGGAGCAACAAATAAGAATATTTCGTCCTCTGGATAAATTTTTGGCTTTGCACCTGTTTTGCCACTACCAATGTCAGTAATGTGAAATGGGACTTCCCCCCACTCACGTTTGGCAAGGGCTGCAGCACCAGCATCAGGAAAGAATATTCTGATGTGAGAACCGTATTTTTCAAAAATTGTCAAAAATTGCTCTGCTACAGGCATCGATTTGAGTTCTGGGAAAAGCAACTCCACTTGTAATCTTTTATATCCATCTGCTAGTGCTGCCTCGGTAGCTGTCTGTGCCTGGGCGATCGCATCTTCTAAAGTTGTGGGAAGTTCAGTCATTATAAAAAGTGAGGAGTTAGGAATGAACAACTTATCTGAAGACTAATTCTACAGGTGTTAGTCGTTCTAAAACTTGCTTTAACACCATTGCTGTCCAATCTACATCAGCTTCTGTAGTGTCGCGACCCAGCGTCATCCGAATTGCACCTAAAGCTGCTTTTTCAGAGTAGCCCATTGCTAACAGTATGGGACTAGGACTGAGTTTACCACTATGACAGGCGGCTCCAGCACTAATACCGATGCCAGCTAGATTCATGTGTCGCACTAAAGTTTTGCCACTGAGTTTTTCACCATCCGCGTATTCTAAGCAGAAACTTACATGGTGAGGCAGACGGTGGATGAGATCGCCTGTGGGAATTAAACCAGGAATATCAGCTAACTGGGCAAACAAGCGATCGCGTAACTTGATTAATCGGGGTATTTCTTTTGGCATTTCTTGCACAGCTAACTCTGCTGCGACACCAAAACCAGCGATGGTAGGTACTGCTTGCGTACCTGAACGCAGTTGCATTTCTTGTCCTCCACCAACAAGTAGGGGTATCAACTTTACACCTGGACGGACATACAATGCCCCTGCACCTTGTGGACCATAAATTTTATGACTAGAAATACTCAGTAAATCTACAGGGAGTTTTCTAACATCTACTGGTAATCGTCCAGCAACTTGTACAGTATCAGTATGAAATAGCACATTATTTCTGTGAGCAATATTACCCAATTCCTCAATTGGTTGAATTGTCCCAACTTCACTTTGACCGTAAATCACCGATACTAAGACGGTGTTATCCTGCAACGCTGCTTTTAAATCCTTTGGGTTAATCCTGCCTTTGGCATCCACGCCTAAGTGAGTGACTTGCCAACCCCACAACTCTAACAAGTGGACTGGTTCGGCAATGGCGGAATGTTCAATACTGGAAATAATGATGTGTTGTGGTTTGGCGCACAAACGAGCAATTCCCATAATTGCTAGATTGTTTGCTTCTGTACCACCAGAAGTAAAGATGATGGATTCAGCCTCAGCGTTAATTAAACCAGCAACCTGCATCCTCGCTTGTTCTACAACTGTTGCTGCTCGTTGTCCCCACTCATGTAAGCTGGAGGGATTACCCCATTGTTGAGTGAGAACTGCCTGCATGGCAGCGATCGCTTCTGGGCGAGTGGGAGTAGTAGCGCTGTAATCTAGATAAATTTGCATAAAATCTCAAGTGAGAACACACTCTTACACTTGGTTGCCTCTACCATCAGCATATACAGTTATGACAAAATTCTAATAATCTTTTGGATAGCTATATAAGTATATTTTTATCTTTCTATAGTCAGGTGCTTTCTGTTAAAGATTATGCTATGCATAACAGTCGTACTGAATTAATTGTGAGGAAGATAGCGGCTGCCGTCGCAAAGAATCGCTGTTTAGTCATCAGGGAAAATGTAATTTCATACTCGGATTCAGCAACGCCTGCAATACACCTAAATAACGCGGTGTTGGCTCAACATAACCTGTACGCAGCGATCGCCTTCCAGTCACCCGGTTTCAATGCTGCTAGTATAATTATTGAAATTAACTGCATTCCTTGATATCAAAATCAGTAATTCCCGTATTGTTTTTACAGACATTGTCAACATATTATTGAACCATATTCTCCAGGATTCCTATCAGGGTCATCTCATTCTCAAGAATATAGAATCTTGGCAACAATTTGAGAGCGGATGTAGTAGACTATTTATTTTCAATAGAGTAGATGTAAAGTATATATTACATCGTATTTTCTCTACTGAAAATAAAAATTGGAGATAATTAATTAGAACATTTCCAATATATAGCAGTCCTAAATCAGTTGTGAAAATCTCTCTGTGTCCTCTCTTGGCGTTCTTGGCGCGGACAGATTCTTACGGAGGGAAACCCTCCTGCGAACTGTCCTCGTCTAAAGCCCTTCGGGCATGGCTTCGCTAAGGCGGTTCATTCAAACAATAATTTTCACGACTTCTCAACGGAACGCTATAATATTCCTATTTGAGTTATGGAAAACTTGGGTAAACTGCTAACTAAGCGTTACGTAAATAAAATTGCAGATTGATTAATTATGGTTATAAAAGCAATCGTAATTGATACTTGGTAATTCGTGATTACTCCTAACAGGAGTGTAAAATTACCTATCTTATTTTTCTGCGTCCTTGGCTCACGAGCGGTTTTTTAATAGGTATTCTTCTAGCGGTTCGGGAGTAGTTCTTTCCTGTGAACTCGTCGGCAAAAAGAATACAGCAGACTTTGCATAAATGCATTATTTTGAGTTCAGGAAAATTTTTTTTAGCTATTAGTAAATTTTGATCTATTTACCACAGATTACTATTCATTGGCTATAGTCTTATCTGCTTTAATTTATGAGGAAAGAGAAGCCAATTTTAATAACCTTAAATATATACAAATACTTGAGCATTTTTTTATCCAAAGATAATAAAAAGTAACAGGTAATGATAAAAAAACATGCACAATATCTCAAGATAGTAATCATAACTTCTTCTTGAAAAATTTTATATATTGTCTGCTATAAAATATTCAATAATAGCAGATTTGAACTAGGCTTGCTAAGCTTTACTCTTCTTATACTTTGCAAAAACTAGGAATTATAAATTAACCATATAGTATTCCTAAATCATTTGTGAAAATTATATATTTATTTCTTCCCTTTGCGTCCTTCTCCGATAGGGTAAGGCATTCTTAGCGGTTTATTTCCTTATCTATATTTTTCACGAATCCTCCACGGACTCCTATATTATTTAATAATTCTGAATAATTTGTGATTTTCCAGAGACAGTTGTTTATAAATTTCTACTTCATTTTAAATTTGCAATCATCAAATTCATAGACAATAAAATTATTTATTAGAATTTTGTAAATGGAAACAATAAATTATTTAGTAAACTTTAAAAATCGGAAAAATTTAGTAAAAATCGGTTTGATTATGTCACTTTTCGTTTTGGGATTTGTACTGTGTTATAATTTACGACCAGGTGCGCGACTAGTCCAACCTTTACCTCAAGATTCGGCTGTCAAAGTTTATTTCAATCATAATCAAGCATCTACTTACGAAGATCCGTATCGGCATTTTATCCGAGAAGGAGACAATTTAGAACAGCAAATTATTGATGCTGTAAACCAAGCAAAATCAACTGTAGATTTAGCAGTGATGGAGTTCAGGCTTCCTAAAGTGGCGGAAGCACTGAATTTTGCCCAAAAGCGTGGTGTAAAAGTCAGAGTCATGATTGACAACAGGTACAACAAAACCTTAGCAGACTACACCTCTACAGAAATGACAAAGATGAATCGGCATGACAAACTTGCAATTGAAGAGTTAAAGCGGTATCCTGCTGATGCTTTGGATCTGTTGATGAAAAACGGCATTGAAATCAAAGACGATACATCTAGTAAAACAACTAAAGGCAGTGGTTTAATGCACCACAAATTTGTCATCATAGATGGAAAGACAACCATTATATCAAGCGGTAATCTAACGACATCAGATTTGCATGGAGATTTTGGAAACTTGCAAACTCGGGGCAATCCTAACAATATGGTTGTTGTTGCCGATAACGTTCAACTTGCCAAAACTTTTACTGATGAATTTAATTATATGTGGCAGGGATTATTTAAATCTCATAAGCCAAAAAGAAATCTTGCAATCGTTACGACTGGTACAGGTGGAACGCTCGCAGTCAATTTCTCACCGGCTAAAAGAAATGAAGATATCGCAATGACTAGTAATGGGGAGATCTCTGCTTATCTACGACAAGCCAAAAAGAGTGTCCATATGGCTTTGTTTGTGTATTCAGACCAAAATATTAGCGATACACTTGGGGATGTACACGAACAAGGAGTAGAAGATATTAAAGTATTGGTAGATCCAGATTTTTTAGGAAAACCTTACTCCAAAGCTTACGATGCAATGGGTGTTTGTCCTCGTTTGGGTAAGAAGAATCACCACGTCAAAGTGAAGCCTTGGAATCACCCAATAACTACAGTAGGATACCCTGTAGCACCCTCAGGCGATCGCGGAGTGCATAGTAAGATGGCAATCTTAGACGAACTCTTGGTGATTGCTGGTAGTCACAACTGGACTAATTCAGGAAATTACCTAAATGATGAAACTTTGATATTTATACAGAATCCTACAGTCGCCGCACATTACGAACGAGAATTTAGTCGGCTTTATGGAACAGCAAAGGTAGGGATAAAAACTCTTCCTCGTACCCACAAATGCGGAGATACCTTACTTAAGACGACTCAAAAAAGTACAGAGCCAATGGAATCAGACGATTCATCTGCTGATAATTAAGCTGTATTGAAAATTTAATTGTAGCAATTAGCCATTATTTATTAATAACCTCATTAGTTTACAATACTTATAACCAAGCTCTATTTCAGCGATTTGTCCCTTGTGTCTATCGTCAGTAATTTTTTCAAGAATCTAAAACCTCTATCTCGGTTGACAATTACTCTTTGCCTTGTTGCAATCATCTTACCCATCCTTCCACATTGGCTACACTTGAAATCACGCATTCTGTGTGGGTGGAACTTAGGTGCTGACATATACTTAGGCTTGACTTTATGGAGGATATCTGCAGCTACCCCTGAAAAGATGCGCCGTTATGCACAACGTGAAAACGAGGGACGTGTGGCTATCTCCATCTTAATTGTTGCTGCTGCTTGTGTTAGCTTAGTCGCGATTGGATTTTTGCTTGGTGATACTAAAAAAGGACAATCAACGTTTCTGATAGCCATACACGTTACACTTGCAGTCATGACAATTGTAGATTCGTGGTTACTGGTGCATACAATCTTTGCACTCAGGTACGCACACAATTATTACCAGCGTAGTCGTAGCGATCAAGAGCAATTGGCTCAAGGTTTAGATTTTCCTGATGATCATGAGCCTGATTACTGGGATTTTTTATACTTTTCTTTTGTCATTGGTATGACTAGCCAAGTTTCAGATGTTCAGATAACTTCACCAAATATGAGGCGATTGGCTCTGATTCATGGAATATTATCTTTCTTTTTTAATACCGCCATTTTAGCTATGAGTATCAATATCATAGCAGGGCTAATCTAAAGACCAAGCTTCTGGCTATGTTGGTTATGTCATATCATGTTCGGTTTAACACTTATAATAATATTTGTAGTTGCGCTTTAGCCCTACAAATTTTTGAGAGCGAAGACAGCGCACGGACAGATTCTTTCGGAGGGAAACCCTCCTCCGAACTGTCCTCAACTACGAACCTATTTTTTATTTATAACTCATTTACCGAACATGTTAGAACTCGTTTTCGGGTAAAAACAGAATTTTTGGCATAATATACCTTATAGACTTTTTGTAGTTCGCAGCATCAAGAGTGTTGGATACCTTTGACACTCTCCGAACTTAAAGTTCGGAGATTCTTAAGAGCTAAGCCAAGCCCTTAATATCCCATACATTCAATTGAATTGGCGGGTTCCCAGGCACATCGCGCTCACCCTTACGGGTACGATGTTTTCTCCTTTGATTCGTTGGCGATTCAACGGTGGGCGTTTCAAACAACTGGAGTTGTTTGGGTTTCGCGAAGTCCTCGCGTACCTTAACAATCTTTATCCGGCATTTTAAAGGTATACCTAACATTGCTGCACCGCGATATTTGATATTCAGACCACCTACGTGGTCGGCGTCGCTGAAATAGCCGCATTCAGTACAAATAAATACTTCTCCACTTCTATTCAATGCATCAGCATGATGACATTCTGGGCATTGCTGGGATGTATAGTGTGGTGGTACAACTTCAAAAATCTTTCCCCGCTTTTCGGCAGCGTAATGAATTTTTGTCCTAAGCTCATACCATGAAGCAGACGCTCGAAGACTCGCTAACGCTTCGCTATCGGAAATAGCTCTATTTAATCCGGCTTTTCGCGATTGTCCATTGTTAAGATAACGTCCAGTCTCTTCATTTAGATTAGGCTTACAACGCTTTTTCAGGTTGCTCACCTTAAGATCTTCCATAAAAATAACATCGGATCTCTTAGCAAGATTGGTTGCTATTTTCCACTGGTAGGCACTACGCTTGTCCGTGATTTTTTGGTGCAGTCTGGCAACAATATTAGCAGCCTTACGCCTATTTTTACTTCTCTTCCTTTTACGTAAAGTCTGCCGGACAGAGTACTCTGTCCGGCGAGCTTTACGGTTAACACGGCGCTGACGTTTATTCATCAGCTTTCGAGTTTTCTTGTTGGTAGAAAACTTAGGGTTTTCAATCCGCTTATTATCAGACTGCACAATGAGTTTACGAATTCCTACATCGCAGCCGACAACAGACTGAACGTCCTCTATAGATATAATTGAGGGTGCAGGTATGCTTTTATCTTCTATTTTGATAGAAATAAACCACCCACTAGCTTTCAGACGTAGCGTTACGGACTTGATATTGAATCCGCTAGGAATAGGGCGAGAGTTGAAGAAACTTATTTCCCCAATTTTTGGAAAATAGATTTTATTCTCATTGACTTTAACTCCTGATTTGTATGTGAAGCTTCTAAAAGTGCTTCGATTTTGAAATCTAGGAAATCCTTTACCCTCAAAAAAGCCTTGATAGGCTTTGTCCAGCCGCTCAATATTGAACTGTAAAACTGTAGAATCAATTCCCTTGTACCAAGGACGGGATAACTTTAGTTCTGGTAGTAGTGCTGACTGGATTTCCCCAGGATTACGTTTATCAGGGGTAGGATTACCCTTCCTGACCCCTTGTATTTTCCAGGGATAGCCAGTAGCTCCTCCAACTGGGCAAGTTAAAGGACATATTTCTGCTTTCGTCTTGATGTCACAATAGTTGCCAAAAACAAATCTCGATTGATAACAATTAATCCTATCTGCCAAGTTGTAGTTATACGTTGTTCGTAACATATTAAGCCATTGATGCATCTTATTTGATTGCTCAATGCTGGGTTTTAACTTGTAGATATAGCCGAGAATTATATTCACCACCTCCAAAATTTATAGTACCATAAATACCATCTTTTGTTATCACAAGAAAGAAAAATAAATATATTAGAATTAGACTATAGGAATCCGCTTTGATTTCTATAATTGTTTGCGTAGGGAGGGAACTCTTAATAGGAAAAAAGGCTCTTGAAGTGTACTGAGTTTTTTTCAAAAATCAAATAGTAGTCCTATATCCGATAGACGGTTAAATAAGTTGCAGTAGTACTCTGTTGAAAATGGCTTGACGATGACGAGAGTTATTGAAGATTTGCTGGATACGCTACCAGAACCGAAAAGACAAAACGACACAGGCAGTTAAAACTGCTTGTGTCGTTTTCATCCACTACTTGAAAGACGTATGTACTACGACATAGTAGTACATACTTGGTGGCTTTCAACTTTCCATTCTCTTTTAGGTAAAACAGCTAAGAGAATTCAATACCAACATTGTAGTAACAAGGATTCTTAAAAATAAAATACCAGCCAATATTGGTGAAATTGTTGGTAAAAACAGACACTCGTTGTCAGAATGCTGGTATTTTATTTTCACGAGCCTGCCTAAGATGTATATAATTGCTTAATTGTGCGATTCAGAAAACAATCCATAACACTCTTCATCGCTAACTAATGGCAATAGACCAAAAGAAATCAGTACACTGAGAGTAGTTGCCTTGTTGGGATCGTTTATCCCATAGATCGATGACTCAAAAACCTGCTAGAATTTGCATCCTTGGGGGAGGCTTTGGTGGTCTCTACACTGCCTTACGCTTAAGCCAGCTACCTTGGGAAACCTCCCAAAAACCTGAAATTGTTCTGGTAGATAAAAGCGATCGCTTCCTCTTCTCTCCCCTACTCTATGAACTGCTGACTGGTGAGCTGCAAACCTGGGAAATTGCTCCTCCATTTGAAGAAGTTTTGGAAAACACAGGCGTAAGATTCTGTCAAGCAGTTGTAGATAAAATTGATATAGACCAGCGACAGGTATATTTACAGGATAAGCCAGAAATTTCCTACGACCAATTAGTGTTGGCACTAGGTGGGGAAACACCACTAGATATGGCATCAGGTGCGACATCCTATGCTTACCCATTCCGCTCAACGACAGACGTTTATCGTATAGAAGAGCGACTGCGCGTTTTGGAAGAATCTGAGGCAGACAAAATTAGAGTCGCGATCGTTGGTGGTGGTTATAGTGGTGTAGAACTAGCTTGCAAACTTGCAGACAGACTAGGCGAAAGAGGAAGATTTCGACTGATTGAACTCTCTGACCAAATTTTACAAACATCGCCCGAGTTCAACCGAGAAGCAGCTTGTAAAGCTTTAGAAGATCGGGGTGTGTTCATTGATTTGGAAACCAAAGTAGAATCAATAGAATCAGAAAGTATCGCGCTTGAGTACAAAAATCAAGTAGATACAATTCCTGTAGATTTGGTAATTTGGACAGTGGGAACGCGGGTATCACCTGTTGTGCGATCGCTGCCTGTTGAACAAAATCAACGCGCTCAAATTAAAGTTACACCAACTCTCCAAGTTATTGACTATCCCGAAGTATTTGCATTAGGCGACTTAGCAGACTGTAGGGACACGGAAGGAAAACAAGTCCCAACAACCGCACAAGCTGCTTTCCAACAAGCTGATTATACAGCTTGGAATATTTGGGCAACTCTAACTAATCGTCCTTTGCTCCCGTTCCGCTATCAACACTTGGGTGAGATGATGACCTTAGGGGTTGATAATGCCACTTTTACGGGATTAGGTCTCAAACTAGATGGTTCATTGGCATATGTCGCCCGTCGTCTTGCTTATCTGTATCGACAGCCTACTTTAGATCATCAACTCAAAGTTGGTTTTAACTGGCTTGTCCGTCCTATTATAGAAACACTATCTAAATAGCAATCGGCTATCAGCAGTCAGCAATGAAAACTGATAGCTAACTGCTGATTGCTGAAGATACCCAGAGAATAGGGTAAGCTAAAAGCTAAACGCTTATGACAGAACGACCGAAAGTTATTTTATTAGATGCCGTTGGCACACTCTTCGGCGTTAAAGGTAGTGTGGGCGAAGTATATAGTCAGATAGCGCAGGAGTTTGGTGTTGGAGTTTCACCTGAGACTTTAAACAAAACATTCATCCAAAGTTTTAAAGCCGCACCGCCGCCGATTTTTCCTAATATAGAACCGCAGGATATTCCTCAGCACGAGTTTGAGTGGTGGTATCGCGTTGCTTTTAGCACTTTTGAACAAGCAGGTGTTATCCAAGAATTTTCCGACTTCTCAACTTTTTTTAGCGAAGTCTATATTCACTTTGGCACAGCTGAACCTTGGTTTGTGTATCCTGATGTATTCTCATCTTTGACAAAGTGGCGGCAAATGGGGATTGAACTCGGAGTGCTATCCAACTTTGATTCTCGGATTTACTTAGTATTGCAAAGTCTAGAATTAAGAGATTTTTTTGAGTCCGTTACCATTTCTACACAGGCTGGGGCTGCTAAACCAGATCCCACAATTTTTGCCATCGCTTTAGAAAAGCATAACTGTCCCCCTGAAGCTGCTTGGCATATTGGTGACAGTGTTGCAGAGGATTATCATGGAGCTAAAGCTGCTGGACTAAGAGGTATTTGGATTAACCGTCATGATAAGGAGGCAAGCGAGGCAAGGGAGTAGGGGTAGGTTGAAGCTATTTATGGTTTTTAACCTGTGTCTAACTGAAGAGTGATTTCCACGCCCACAGCACTATGACTTTTACAGGACTAATTGGCTGAACAATGTGTCATCTTGTTCCTTAAGAGTCAATTACTAGCGGTGTGCTCGCGCTACTATACGCAGCTTATTCACAGAAATGTGGGCGAAAAATCAAAACTCATTGGAGCAGTATTTTTTCGACCAAGACCCTATGAGGTAAGATTTTGAGGAAAATCTATGCTAGGAAATGAGCAGGAAAAGATCCGTCACCTGCTCGTTATTCAAGATCTTGAAGGGCAGCGAACCATCGTCCTTCAAGAAGCGACTTACTCTCTCGGAGAGGATTCCCGGAACGCTATCGTCCTTCGTTCTAAATCAGTATCGAGGCAACACGCCATTTTAATGCGGGTAACTGTAGCAGAAACTGACCAATACGGTTTTCTAATTATTGACGGTAGCTTTAAGGGAAACAGGAGTAAAAATGGCTTATTTATCAATGGCACTAAATGCTTTTCTCATGAACTTAAAGATGGGGATCTGATAGAGTTTGGCTGTCATCAAGCTCAGGCAAAATATTTTGCCCTTTCTAACTTGTCAGAACAAGCATTTTCTCAATCTCTGGAAGTAGAAAACTTGCCTCATTTTATATCAGAGCAAGCCAATGCCATCAAACCTTGTGAAAATCTCATTGTCGCAACTCCGAATCCAGGAGGAGCTAGTGATGTCGCCCTAGCCCGTTTAGCGTCTTTCCCTGAACTGAACCCTAATCCAATTGTCGAAATGGATTTGGAGGGAAAAGTGACTTATCTCAATCCAGCTGCAACTCGCAAATTTTTTAATATTAGGGAAATAAAAAAACAGCACCCCATTATAGCAGGACTCGTCAGAGAAATCCAAAATTTAGCAGGAAAATCTTTTGTTCGAGAGGTAGAAGTTAACAGTGAAGTTTTTGAGCAATCCGTTCACTACCTTCCCGAATGCGATTTAATTAGAATTTTCAATAGGGAAATTACTGAGCAAAAGCGAGCCGAAGCAGAACTCCTCCACCGGGATCGCTTGCTACAAGCAGTTTGTGAAGCGGCTAACTATCTACTAGTGGAAATGAACTATGATACGGCTCTTTACAAAGTTCTGACTACGTTAGGTGAAACGGCCGCTGTAGATCGAGCTTACCTCTTTGAGAGTCATCCCCACCCCGTGACAAAGGAAATAGTTCTGAGCTTGCGGGTTGAATGGACTCGCTCTGATCTTGATCCTTCAAGTCGCCACTGGCAAAATTTGCTTTATCAAGCGAATGGATTAGATCGGTGGTATACTGCTTTATCTAGTGGACAGACGATTAGTGGGATCGTTCAAGAATTTCCAGCTTCCGAACAAGAACTCCTCAACCGAGACGGCGTTCAATCCCTGCTCTTGGTACCTCTGCGGTTAGACAATCAGTTTTGGGGATACCTTGGCTTTGCAGACTGTTCTAAAAAACGTCAATGGTCAAAGCATGAAGAATCGACTTTGTTGACGATGGCAGCTAGTATTAGTAGCGCTCGCCAACGCCTGCAAGTGGAAGACAAAATTCGCTACCAAGCTCTCCATGATCTCTTGACTGGCTTACCTAATCGCCTGCTTTTTGATCAACTACTCTCCAATGCCCTACATAACGTGGTTCGGAATAGAGAAAGTCTAGCTGTAATGTTTCTTGACTTAGATCGGTTCAAAACCATCAACGATACTTTAGGACATACACTAGGAGACAAATTGTTGCAAGGCGTTGCTCAACGATTGAAAGATTCCCTCAGAGTTGGTGATACTGTTGCTCGTTGGGGAGGCGATGAATTTACTATCCTACTGCCACAAGTGAGTTATGTTGATGAAGTCGTCCAGGTTGCTAAGAGAATCCTACAAGCATTAGAGAGATTGTTTGAGATCGAAGAACACGAACTTTATGTGAGTGCCAGTCTCGGCATTGCCTTACTCAATGAGGATAGCCCTGATGTAGAAACTCTAATTCAGCACGCAGATGCGGCTTTGTATCATGCTAAAGATTCTGGGAGGAATCACTACCAGTTCTACAGCACTTCTTTAAGTACTAAAACTCCTGAAATCCTCAGTTTAGAGAAGAGCTTGCGTTATGTTTTGGAGCGGGAAGAATTGGTGGTATATTACCAGCCACGAGTTAATGCTACAACTGGAAAAATTATTGGGATGGAGGCTTTGTTGCGTTGGCAACACCCGGAAATGGGATTGGTGTCTCCTAATGTCTTCATTCCCCTTGCTGAAGAAAGTGGATTAATCGTCCCCATCGGAGAATGGGTTCTACAGAAAGCTTGCAAACAAAACAAAGCTTGGCAAGAAGCAGGATTTCCTCCCCTCACTATCTCCGTCAATCTCTCTCCTAAGCAGTTCCGCCAACCCAAACTAGTGGAGACAATAGTCAGAATTTTACAGCAGACAAAGCTAGATCCGCACTTTCTAGAGTTAGAGATCACAGAAACAACTGCTATAGAGAATTTAAAATATACGAAAACTGTGCTGTACGAGCTGGAGAAAATGGGCGTATACCTATCAATTGATGACTTTGGCACGGGACATTCTTCGCTCTCGCGGCTACAGATGTTGCCTCTCCACAATCTAAAAATCGATAAATCTTTTATTCAAGAATTAACGACAGACTCCAAAGTTGCTCATATTGTTACTGCAATAGTTGCCTTAGGGCAAAGCTTGGGATTGAGACTGACGGCTGAAGGCGTCGAGAAGGAAGAGGAATTGGAGTTCTTAAAGTCTATCAATTGTGAAGATGTACAGGGTTTCCTGTTCTATCGACCGCTTTCTGCCCAAAAAGCAACAGAAATTCTTCAAGAAACCAGCAATTAGCTAGCCATCAACAACTAACAATTAATTTATCTTTAAAACTCGCACCTTTTCTCCTTTTGGAACTAATGTTTCACCAACTTGGAGAATTGCTAAGGCGTTAGTTTGAGCTAAGTTAATTAAGTTGCCAGAACTATGACTACCTTCAGCGAGGCGAAATTCATAAACTCCCTCGTGACTCAAAAATAACTGACCCCAAAGGTAAGTTTCACGCTCACCATTTGATCGCAAATCTTGTAGCGATCGCGCCCTCACAAATACTGGTTCCCAACCTTCAGCCAGTCCCGAAAGTTTTTTGATCACTGGTTGAACAAATCGCCAAAAAGTGACAAAAACAGCAGCAGGGTTTCCTGGTAAACCAAAGTACAGGTGAGCCTGGGGAGAGGAAAATGTCGCAACAGTCAGGGGTTTCCCTGGTTTCATACGCACCGCACGAATTTGAATTTCTCCCCCCGATGACTCTAATATTTGTTCAACATAGTCATAATCACCTACTGAAACACCACCAGAAGAGAGAACGATATCGGCATTGGCTAAGGCATAGGCGATCGCTTTTTGAATGTCTTCTGGTTCATCTTTCACAATTCCTAACATCAGCGGTTCGGCAGCACTCTGTCTTACCAAAGCTGCCAACGCGTACTGGTTTGAATCAACTATTTGCCCCGGTTGTAATGGTTGCTCAATCGTGACTAATTCATCACCTGTTGATAAAATTGCCACTCTTGGATAACGGTAAACACGTACTTGTTGACACTGGGCAGCCGCTAACACTGCAATTTCTGGAGCAGTCAATCGAATACCTTTAGGTAGTAGTTGTGTCCCAGATTGGTAGTACGATCCTCGGTATCTGACAAATTGTTGCGGTTTTGGAGCGGTGAGGATTGTCACTTCACCATCTTTCCGGCGTGTGACCTCCTGTATGACCACTGTATCCGCGCCTTGTGGTAAAATCGCCCCTGTCAAAATTCGCGCTGCTTGTCCTGGTTGAATCGGAATTTTGGGTTTATAGCCTGCTTGAATTTCCTCAACAATTTCTAAAACTGCTGGATTTTCTGAGCTACAGTACTGAACGTCTTCGTAACGGACTGCATAGCCGTCCATTGCAGAATTATCCCAATGAGGAAAATGAAGAAGGCTTGTAACAGGAGAAGCAAGAACACGATTACTTGCTGCTACCAAATCGACAACTTCTGTATCTTGTTGACTGTCCAGAGGTTGCACTAAATTCAAAATAATTGCTTCTGCATCACTGACTGCCAACATAGATAATTCATAATTTGTAATTCTTATTATTACTTTACACCTACGTGAAGTGCCAAGCTTTCTGTGAACACATCTTGACAGCTATTACAGGGTGGCGGCAATCAAGCTACCGTACCCTATACCGAACCTGCTATAGCAGTCCGTGCATCAGTTGTGAAAATCTCTCTCTTTCTTCTCTTGGCGTACAAGAGCGCGGACAGATTCTTACGGAGGGAAACCAACGCTGCGAACTGTCCTTTGTCCATTGCGGTAGCCTGCGGCAAGCCCTGACGCTCGAGGACTCGCTACCGCTTCGCCCTTCGGGTGACGCTCGTTCCGACGCTCGTGCCTCGCTAACGCTACGCTATCGCTAACGCTGACGCTCGAGGACTC
>JAQYWO010000375.1 GCA_029379215.1 Rhizonema sp. PD37 | reverse complement strand
GTATAGTCAATGCGTTTCCATAATTCTCAGTATGATCGTAATCATCGTACTGAACTCATATTTTTTTATAATCAAGAAAACTCGTATCTTTGACTGCTAGGGTAACTGCGCTGCCTAAAATTTGTGCTGCTGTTTGTTAAAAAGAGGATTGGGTCAACTTGAAAATTATATTTTTGCCAATGAGAAAAATACTTGACTGGCTTTGATGTCTCTGACACTTTTCAACACGGTTGACAATGGCTGACCATATTTGATAGACAATTACTCTGTAATTGATACTACTGTCTATTATTCATTGTTTGTCATTGAAAATACACTGATAATACTGATATATCTATAATTTAGCGTTACTAAATTTCATTAGAGATCTATCTGTACAAACACAACATATTGCGTTTATACAAAAGTTTTGAATCAATAAAAAACTATTTTCATCTCCCAATTCAGCAAAGCTAAAGTGTAAAGGGAGTAATCGCTCTCGTCCCCGGTTTCTGACGCCAGTGCAAGATGTGAGTCTCGAGAAAATTGCTAACGATTCTCAGCTTTGCTGAGAATCGTTAAGTTGACTGAGCTGGTGCCGATCCAATTCCAGAAACTCAGCAGTCCACTTCAGTGGTATGTCAAGGAACTTATTTCCGATTGTGATACAACTGTCCAGGAATGGTGTTTCTACTCCAGCTAAGCGAGCTAAAACTTGTAAGGGAAAACAGCCATAAGGCAGATCCTCAACCAAATAGCGGTGATGAGGGTTATACAGCGACGTACTGGAGTAAGCTCCAACCTGCTGCATATGTTGATAAAGCGATGAGCCTGTGGTTCCATATGCGATTTGATAGTGGCTTTTGATATCAATTAAGTTGAACACTCCTAGTGCTTCACCCACTGCTAGGCGATCGCGATCCAGGTGGTCAATAAGTCCAACAGTACGGGGACCAAGGTTATGATAGAGGTTGTAATCCTCACCAGATTCCCATCTAGCTAGTGAAACCAGAAGCAAGGGAAGGTGGATAATGTCATTAACTTTATTGAGATTAATTTCTAAAACCGACGTAGCCGCCCACAAATTACTAAACACAGCTTGGTAAGCACTCATAATCCTATTTGTCATGCTTCGGTTTTGCGCTGCTACAAAGAACTTGTGAGTAAGCGTACTAATTCTGACTTCGTTATCCGTATTACTGCGACTGACAAATGGAGTATTGTTAACATCAGCCACAGCAGGCAATTGTTCTTTCGCTATTCCCCATCTTTGGAGCATCTGACAAAAAACCCAGCCTGCAAAGCGACTCGCACAGAAAATCAGAACGTTCATTTGCGGATTGACATATTCAGCTAGAATCTTGGCGTAGGATTCGATGTCTTGACCGCGACAACATATCAGCACGTTGAGTGGTAGTTTACCACCATTGAGTGTCGCCAACTCATTGAGGTTATTAGAACAAGCTGCAACTAAATGATTTCCAGGACAAACAGATCCAATTGAGTGAATGTTTCTTGTCTGGGCAACAATAGAAGAACGGCGAGAGAAAAGGTAAACATCACATCCTTGATTGCTTAAATAGACAGCTGTCGCCAAACCAATATGTCCTTTCCCGAAAACCAGGTAGCTAGTCTGTAGCATGTGCGCTCTTAGTTGATCCAAAAACCATAAACTAACGATATCTTGAATTCACGATTCGCATTTCTAATTTTGTCTAGGCGTTTCTGAATCGAAGTATGAATTATGCGCTCACCTCAAGATTCGCTATCTTACGACGAAATTGCTCTTGTGAGTCAGAATTTTGCGACCAGTCCCAGTAACTAAATAGCTTTGTTAACAGCACTCTAATAACCACTTTCAATCTCTTGGACGAAGTGATAAGTCTGCCCACTAATCTCTTTCCCTCTTGCGTATAAACCCGTATAAAGTAAATATGTACACGATAAAAATACATTTGTTTCATAGACATTTCCCGCTCTCATCTTGAATTTTTGGTTTGATACTGAGTGATTAAATTACATTGATTTAGCTGAGTTCAACATGTAAGTCAAATTAACTAGAGTGTCACTTATCAATAACACTGCGTCCTTCACTTGGCAGAAAAGCTGTGATTGTCTGGAAAACAACATAATTAGTTGATTTTTAACTCATTCTTACTTATACTTTCTCATGTCAAGTTTACTTGCGCAAGTAAAAAATATTGGCGTGTGTGTGAGGAAGGTGCAATGATAAATTATCGGGCTGTGTGCAATGGGTGTTTGCTAAGTTTAATAGCGAGTATTTGCGTCAGTGTTGAGCCAACTTATGGGCAGTCTCCAGTAAATCCGGAAGCGATCGCATCGGCAGAAAGACAAAGCTCTGTCGAATCTGCTGATATCACCAAGTCAAAAGCGAAGCGATCGCCAACACCCATATCAGAAGTTCGCCAACTCAATTCTCTAGAACGCTACCTCACTGACTCATCATATTTACTGTGGGTTAACAAACATCAAAACCTGATCGCTCAACAAAGTCCAGCCACAACTGATGTATTGTCAATTACAGACGTAAAGGTGAATACCACTGATAAAGGGATAGAGTTAATTCTAGTTACAGCTAATTCTGAGAAATTACAAGTTTTACCGAAGATACAAGGTAATACCTACATTGCAGATGTTCCTAATGCCAAGTTACAGCTTGCCAGTGGGGAGAGTTTCCGGCGGTTCAACTTAGTACCAGGGATTACTGAGATAACAGTTGCAAATACTGACAATAACACTCTGCGATTGACGATAGTGGGGAAACAGAGTCCGCCACAAGTGAAGTTATTTGATAGTGATACTGAAGGTTTAGTGTTGGATGTGAGTACGACAGCTTCGACTCTTACGCAGCCAAGAACTACACCTCAGCGCAACCAAGAGCCACTAGAACTAGTCGTCACTGGAAACCCAAATAACTATCAAGTTCCCGATGCCACCGTTGGGACTCGGACGAGTAGGCGGACACAGGAAATTCCTCAGTCAATTCAAGTGGTTCCTCGACAGAGTTGGGAAGCGCAAGGAGCCATCAACACTATTGATGCCTTAAGAAGCGTCGGTGTTAACCAAGCTTTCAATTCTCCCAGCAATGGTGATGTCTTTACACTTCGCGGTTTTCAGACGAGCAACATCCTTCGCAACGGTCTTAAAGATTATGCGGGAGGGAATAGATCGGGACAATCTCAACTCGGCAACATAGAGCAGATAGAGGTTCTAAGGGGACCAGCCTCTGTCCTTTATGGTCAAGGCGATCCGGGTGGCACAATTAACTTTGTCACGAAGCAGCCCTTGAGAGATCCTTACTTCGCCGCCAGTATGAGTTTCGGCAGTTATAGTTTGTATCAACCGACTTTAGATATCTCTGGACCTCTTAATTCACAAAAAACGCTCCTTTATCGTATTAATGCTTCCTACATCAGCACAGAAAGCTTTGTTGACTTTTTTAGTTCCCAGCGTTATCTCATTGCGCCTGTTCTGAGTTGGCAAATAAATAAGAACACAAAACTAACCTTTGAAGCCGAGTTCAAAGATCAGCAACAGGTTCCCAGAACAGGGCTACCTGCCAGAGGAACTGTTTTGCCTAACCCAAACGGTAGGATACCGCTGAGTCGTAATGCTGAAGAGCCAACCGACATAAACAATCGTCACTCCATGCTGTTGAGCTATAACTTTGAACATCGCTTTAGTGATGATTGGTCCGTAGTGAATAGTTTTAAGGTTAGGTCTTTAAGCTATAGAACAAATGCTGCTAATCCTGTGTCCCTACAAACCAATGGTCGTTTACTGACTCGCACAGCGCAAATCTATATAGGAGCGCCTGGTGTGGAGAACGAGTATGATCTAGACAGCCACGTGGTAGGCAAATTTAAAACTGGCAGCCTTCAGCATGAATTAGTTACAGGCTTTGATTTGTATAGAGATCTCAGTTTCTACGATCAGGCTCAACGAACTCTTGGTGCTCTAAATCTGTTCAACCCTGTTTATGGTCAGCCCGCCGGTCGTATTAGTTCTAGACTTGATCAAAAAACTAGAAATGATCAACTCGGGCTCTATATTCAAGATATAGTAGGGCTTACCAATAACCTTAAGTTGGTCCTTGGCGGACGAGGAGATTTTGTCGAGAATAAGGTGACCAACTTTGTCAACGGTGCCAATCAACGTCAACCTGACCAGGCATTTAGTCCTCGTGTCGGTCTTGTCTATCAACCGATCCAACCTGTGTCACTCTATGCCAACTACAGTCAATCCTTCGTCCAAAATATTGGCACCACGTTTGGGGGTAGTTTATTTAACCCCAGTCGTGGCACTCAATACGAAGTGGGAGTCAAGACTGATTTCCTCAATGGCAGGCTGTCTTCAACCCTTGCTTTGTATCAACTGACTTTATCCAATACTTTGACACCTGACCCTAATCATTCTACATTTAATGTCCAAACGGGGGAGCAACGCAGCCGAGGCGTTGAACTCAATATCACCGGGGAGATATTGCCTGGGTGGAATGTGATTGCCTCCTATGCTTACACGGATGCGCGGGTGACAAAGGACAAGGACAAAGTATATGCTATTGGCAATCGACTGGTGAACGTCCCTGACAATAGCGCGAGTTTGTGGACAACTTACACCTTTTCCAAAGGGAATTTACGAGGGTTAGGATTTGGCTTGGGTTTGTTCTATTTCGGCGATCGCGAGGGGGATCTGAGAAACTCGTTCAGTGTACCCAGTTATTTGCGTGCTGATGCAGCTATATACTATCAAATAAATCGCTTTAGCATCGCGCTCAATATCAAGAATCTATCCAATGTTCGCTACTTCACCCCCCGAACTATCAACCTTGTTTACCCTGAAGATCCATTGACGGTGGAAGGGACAATCAGTTGGAAGTTCTGAGAAAATAAGTTATCAGATAAGAGGCGATTGTAGCGCATATCCGTATGCCTTAGGCATTGCACCTAGCTACAATCGTACCACAATCTGTATTTCGTTCACTTTGTCAGTCATATGCCTAAGTTCTTCTTCGTTGTGCTGCTCACGCTCCTAGTGGTTTCTGGTTGCAGTTTCAATGGTCGTCAAATACCAAAGAGTGACATAGGCATCGTTTCTTCAAATCAAACATCACCTGTGTCCGTCCACGTAGTCCGACACGCAATGGGTGAGACTCGAGTTCCTCTCCATCCTCAACGAGTTGTCGTCATAGATCCATGGCTCGTGGAAATACCTCTAGCTTTGGGAGTCAACCTAGTAGGCGCTCCAGGGCTGGCTTTAACTCTCCAGTCACTAGGGTTAGAGAATAAGCACCCTGGTATTGAAGACATTGGTGCGCTGCTGACGCCACCGAACATGGAGAAGGTGATCACTCTCAAGCCGGACTTGATCTTGGGTACGACTCGGAACCGGGACACTTACAGTTTGTGGTCTCATATTGCACCCACTGTTTTAGTAAAAATGCGAAGCAATGGAGACTGGAAACGACCCTTTATGCCACTGGCAAACGCTTTGGGGAAAACGGAGACAGCAAAAGGTTTAATTAACAATTATAACCTACGCCTAACCGAGTTCAAAGAAAAGATGGGTTCCCGACTCCAAAAGACTATAGTTTCCGTCGTGCGCCTGATTCCACAGACGATTAACCCATTAACTAAGGGTTCATTCTCTGGAGTGATTTTAGAGGATGCAGGTCTCACCCGTCCTCCTTCGCAAAATCTCGATGCGATCGCAACTCAAAAGAAAGCAGGTAACTCTGTAGGTTATAACATTTCTCCAGAAGTCCTCTCCCAAATAGATGGAGATATCCTATTTATAGTGCGCTACGGCTTCAAAAACCCAGTACAGGCAAAGATTGCTGGGCATCAACTCATGGCAGAACCTCTGTGGTCAAAGCTTAATGTTGTCAGACATAATAAAGTCTACGTAGTTGATAAATTGTATTGGCTCACTGGTAGCTATCTCTCAGCTAATCGAGTTCTTGATGATTTATTTAGGGACATAGCTTCTCCCTAGGTTCGCAATTTGTTCCGAAAGACTAGGTGATTTACTTGCCAAGGGATACATTTTTTTTATAATCATTAGGTAAGAACATAAGGGATGTAAAATTTACCAGAGCGAGGATAGCGATGTACATCGTACAAATTGCCTCAGAGTGCGCTCCTGTCATCAAAGCTGGTGGCTTAGGTGATGTCGTCTATGGGCTCAGTAGTGAATTAGAAACGCAGGGGAATAGTGTTGAGATTATTCTGCCGATGTACGATTGTATGCGCTACGACCATATTTGGGGAATCCATGACGCCTACAAAGACTTGTGGGTACCCTGGTATGGAGGGAAAATTCACTGTTCGGTTTATTGTGGTTGGGTACACGGACGGCTATGTTTCTTTATAGAACCCCATTCTGGTGATAATTTCTTTCATCGAGGCTGTTATTATGGTTGCGACGATGACAACATGCGCTTTGCCTTCTTTAGCAAAGCAGCTATAGAATTTCTCTTGCAAAGCAACAAGCGTCCTGATGTTATCCATTGTCACGACTGGCAGACTGGTTTAATTCCAGTCATGCTATACGAGATTTACAAATATCACGGCATGGATCGCCAAAGAGTTTGCTTCACCATCCACAACTTTAAACACCAGGGAATGGGAGGTGGGGATATTCTCCAAGCTACCAATCTCAATCGAGCAGAGTATTACTTGCAGTATAATAAGCTACGCGATAACTTTAACCCCTTCGCCGTTAACTTTATGAAAGGGGGAATTGTTTACTCCAATGCTGTGACGACGGTTTCACCTCACCACGCTTGGGAAGCCCATTACTCGGATGTTGGCTGTGGTTTAAGTCATACTTTAGATCTATACCAAGATAAGTTTAGTGGGATTCTCAATGGTATTGATTATGACTTTTGGAATCCGCAAAGCGATCGCTACATTCCCCAACCATTTAATAAAGAGACATTAGAAGACAAAATCAAGAGCAAAAAAGCCCTCAGAGATCGGCTTTTGCTACAAAATGTCGATAAACCCATAATTGCCTATATCGGTCGATTAGACAATCAGAAAGGCGTTCATCTCGTACATCACGCAATTTATTACGCTCTTGACAAACAGGCACAGTTTGTGCTATTAGGTTCGGCAACGGAATCAGGAATCAGCGCCCATTTCCGCCACGAGAAAAACTTCTTGAACGATAACCCAGACTGTCATTTGGAACTTGGCTTTAACGAAGAATTATCCCACCTGATCTATGCGGGAGCAGATATGATTATTGTTCCTAGCAACTACGAACCCTGTGGTTTAACCCAAATGATTGGTTTTAAATATGGCACTGTGCCAATTGTTCGGGGAGTTGGTGGATTAGTGAATACTGTGTTTGACAAAGACTACGACACCTCCTTGCCTCCAGAAAAACGTAATGGCTATGTGTTCTACGATACCGATTTTCATGCCATAGAGTTTGCAATGGATCGTGCGATCGGTTTGTGGTACTATAGTCTTGAAGAATTCCGCCAGTTGGCAATTCAGGGGATGGAGTACGACTACTCGTGGAACCACCCAGGAGCAGAATATTTGAAGATTTACGAATTGATTAAGGCTTAATAAATTTAGATCTTTAGATCCCCGACTTCTTCAAGAAGTCGGGGATCTTGTTTTTGAAATCCATGATATCAATCTTGCCGGAAATTGCACGCATGGAGGCTAAACACAACAAGAATGATTTGGCAAACATTAAACCAACGTAACCGTTCAGGGGGCTTGAAAGTGACGCAACTGGGGAACGCTGCGCTAGATTT
>JAQYWO010000374.1 GCA_029379215.1 Rhizonema sp. PD37 | reverse complement strand
ATCAATTAATTATAAAACACGGAAACCAAGGGACTTTCAAGCCTGCTCCCTGCTATACTTCTGACTTCTGACTTCTGACTCCTGAATTCTGCTGTATGTTATTTTTAATATAAAAAAATTAAGATAAAATCATGAGTAAAGGCTTTGGGAAACCGCCAGAAAAAGTGTCACACATCAATAAAAAGCAGATGGAGTAGTATATAGAAACTGGAATTTAGACTAACGCACGACAAAATGATTCAGGAACCCTGAGTGGACAAGTTACACGTATAAAGATATAAAAGCCAAAGTTTCAAGCTGACTTTAGTGTTTACTGTTTCTGATTGAAACTTTGCATGGCATTGGATATCGTCTCAATCTCACCAATGAATCAAAATAAACTGTTTAAGTCAACCCGTGTTCGTTTAGCTTTATGGTATGCGATCGTGATGGGTTTGATTTTAACCCTGTGCGGATTTGGCGTTTATAAAGCAGTATCTCACGCTCGTTGGGTAGCTTTGGATCAAGAACTAAAATCTGTTGCCGGAACGTTGCATGACAGTATTGAACTTAAACTACAGCAACCAGGACGTTTGGAACCAATTATAGCACAGCTTTTACCAAATATTTGTGCAGTTGGAGACAAGTGTATTCAACTACAGTCGAATTCTCAACACCATATTCTCAGTGCAATTAGCACAGGCTATTATTATGTACGTTTTTTTGATAATTCAGGACGCTTAATTGCTACTGCAGGCTGTCATCCAGAGGGACTGCCCCCAGTTTTGAACAAGACTCCCTGGCAAACTCTTAAAGACAGCAAAGGCAATATTTACCACCAAATTTCTATAATACTACACACCCAAGACAATCGCTCTTGGGGGTATATCCAAGTGGGACGAAGTCTTGAAGAGTTTAGTCATTATCTAGATACTGTTAAATTAATTTTGGGCTTGGGATTGCCAATGGCTATGAGTATGGTTGCTGTGGCGAGTTGGTGGTTAGCAAGATTAGCAATGCAGCCGATTTATCAATCCTACAAACAAATCCAACAATTTACAGCCGATGCCGCACATGAGTTGCGAACACCATTAGCTGCTACACAAGCGACGGTGGAATCAGCACTTTTGATGCCTCAACTGGATGAGCCGGAGGCACGGGAGATTCTACAAACTTTACACCGTCAAAATCAACGACTCACAACTTTAGTAACAGATTTGCTGCTGTTAGCTCGCTTAGACAGACAACCTTTGCCAATCCGGCAGGAATGCTGTTTAGATGAAATTATCAATGACTTAATTGAAGAATTTGAAGCAATGGCATTTTCTGTTTGTGTGACGCTGACATCTTCAATACACGCGCCTCAACCGTTCAATATTGTAGGTGATTCCGAGCAACTTTATCGTCTGATTTCTAATCTGATTATTAATGCTATTCAATACACACCATCATTGGGGAAAGTGACTGTTTTCTTAGAGCGCAGCGAATATTATGCGGTGATTAAGGTTCAAGATACAGGTATTGGCATTCCACAGATGGAGTTTTCTCAGATTTTCGAGCGCTTCTATCGAGTGAATAGCGATCGCTCTCGTAGCACTGGTGGTTCTGGATTGGGGTTGGCTATTTCCCAAGCTATTGTTCGAGCACACCAAGGCAATTTGAATGTGCAAAGCGAATTGGGCAAAGGAAGCACTTTTACGATTCGCTTGCCCTTGGATGCAACCTCATGCAACAGTGTTCGCTCTATATCACTTTGATGATTTATGCTATTTTTATGCCTTAAATAACAGTCTAGTGAGTGAGGACATGAGATGACAACTACGACTATTCTAGCATACTTGTTAATTATCTGCTACTTTGTCATTGAGCGGAAGTTAAGGAAAGGGGAAAAAGCACTTAGCTTAACTCCTGGCCCATTTGATCAAGGTAGTTCTCGAATTATGTGGACTAGTGGTGTGTTCAGCCTCGTGCTTGTTCTGATCGCCCCAATTTTAAACGTCTATCAAATTGGATATTGGAGTAGTGCATATATGAGCTGGTTAGGGCTATTCATCATGCTTAGTGGACTGATATTGCGATACTGGGCTGCTAAAACACTCAACGAATTTTATACAAGAACACTACAGATTGTGGAAGGGCACCGAATCGTTAATCAGGCTCCATACAATATTCTGCGACATCCAGGTTATCTCGGTGTATTTTTAATGGAAATCGGTGCATGCTTAGCGATCGCAAATTGGGCTGTGTTGTTGATTATCATGGTCATCGGAGTGCTATCAAGTATTTATCGTATCCAAGCTGAGGAGGAAATGCTAAATACGACATTTGGAGAACAATACAAAGTCTATTCACAGAAGACTTGGAGGCTGATTCCACTCATCTACTAATATTGCTGGCAACCACCTTACATTTATAACTTTGCAGACAGTGTTTCGCTGTAGGCAGGAAGCAGAATTCTCTTCTACCTTCTACTTCATGCCTGAAGCCTTTGTTGTTAAAAGAAAACAAGTTTTCTCTGGTTGCGATTAATAATTCGTTAACCGACAATTAATACTTGAACCATTTCTTCCTAGAGGCGAATTCTGATAGTACTGTAGTAAGGACGATGATAATGTCTTCTACCATGTTCGTAGCTATAGTATCCTCTGTGATACACCCGTCTGGTTCTATATCCATAAGCAATTAGTTCAGAGGGAGATGTTTGCAATGCTTGAGCGTGTTCTGGTTGAATTGCTGTCGAAGCTGATGCTTTTGTTGCTACAGAAGTAACCATCAAAGGTAAAGCAAGCATTGTGCCAATAATTAGCTTTTTCATTGTAATCAAAACTCCGTTAATTAAGATGTCCTCTGTATCTATATTAAATGGGTAGATTCATTGAATATATGAAGACCGTACGTAGATTTTGTGTCAAATATATTCAAAATTGACAAACATACTGATAAAATATAAGTTCGACGTAAAAAAAGACTAAAAACTAGACAGAGTAAACTTTATATACCAAAAATGAAATAATCACTCAATCAGAATTGAGCAATCACGCCCGTATAATGGGATACAAAAATTTTGTGTATGCGAAATTAAGAAGGCAGGAGGCAGGAGGCAGAGGGCAGGAGGAAACCCCATAACTGAAGGCGCGGGGATTTAACTTGGACGCAGTATTTCTTGCGAAGTCTACCGGAGGAAGCTTTGGAAGAATAGAGACACCATTACAATTCGTGTTCCAAAAGCGATCGCATTACAAGTGTTAAGCTAAAATCAAGACTTTCAGGCTCAGTTCGGCGACTCCAATAGGTCGCTTTCGCGAAAAATTTACTTATAGGGGTTTGGTGATCTAATTACTTCAGTAACTGTGGTGAGAGAGAGTGAATTTTCCCTTCATCTATAATATCTGGTATAATCCCGACCTCTGATTGCAATCTAGTCTAGGCAATATAATATAGCCATAATCACATCATTTTCCAGAGCAGAAAGTGTCAAAGTCAGCACAATTAGGCGTTGCAGTCCTTTTTCTTGCAACATGCGATCAATAAATCCTGTAGCTTCCCCTTCAGTGTGAGGTGTAATCGCTTTGAGCCTTACGAAACAAACCAAACGGGAAACTCTGGTTATTTTCTATTCCACAAAAACAGGATTTTGTCAATACTATTTTAGATACAATTACCCTGTTTTAATATCTTTGCCTTCATCTTTCTTTCCCCTTAATTAGATGTCTCAGGCTTTTGAAGTTCAGCCAGTTCTTGTTCCAGTGTTTCTTCCAGCGCCTTGATTACCGCGCAAGGATCGGCAGCTTGCTGCATACTCTCAGCCTCAGCATCGTAGCGATTTTTCACATTAGGAAGATCTCTACGCAGTTCCTCCATTAAGGCAATAAGCTTAGCGATTTTTTGCTCTGATAGCAGGTGCAATTGCAGGCTCAGTTGTGCCCGTTCCTCTGCCATCTTTTCTTGCCGATTCTGTGTAATCAGCACCCCAATTGTCATCAGCAAAGAGGCGAAGCCGAGCAAAAAGTCCATCCAAGTAAATGGTGGTGGGTCAAACTGCGGGAATTTGAAGCGATGGGGAAAAGAATTCACGATCAGCCAAAGACCAACCACGAGTAGAACACTATACAGGAATAAGGGACGACTAAAAAAAGCGGTTACGGCTTCTACAACTCGTCGATGTCTGGGGACATTTTTTTCGTTACGTGTATGTAAATTGATGATTGTCTCAATATTTTGACTGATATGTTCTGGTAGTGGGGCAGTAGGCAGAAGAGTTTTAATGTTGGGGCGTGCTGCATCAACTTCCGACGGTTGGTTTTCTGGCTCAGGGTAGGTGCTGGTTTTCATTAGCTCTAAGATAACGATCGCCTGCTCAATGGTAATATCCACCAGTTCTTCTTTAGACAACTGACGGAGAATTTCCCGATCTGGGCCTTGAGGCAGGTTTTTACTCACAAGTGCGCTCCTCTATATATTACATTTTATTTTCTCTTAATTGAGCGCTGACTTGAAAACCGTTACTTTTTGGTTAATCAACACCAGACTTGTTTAACTTAGTGATGATTCCCTCTCCAGTGAGCGATCAGCAGTAAAGTAACCAAAGCTTCAGGAACAACAAGTACACGTGCGAAAATTATAGTTTATTATACCTAATTTTAGTGGGTTAGTTTTTTATTTTATACTTTATTATCTGCCAAAATTATGAAAAGTGTTCGATACATGAAGAACCAGTAGCGTTACCTTGGAATTAAGAAAGCTTGACTTGTAGGCAATATTCCCCTTCTTAAGTATGAGATTACCTATCTTTTACCTTTTTTCTCTGCGTCCAAGGTAAGGGTAGTATCGAAACTGCCGTTTTATCTTAGCTTCACAAAAACGGACTATCGTCTTCGTGAACCTCGCGCTCTCTTGTAAGCTTCCCCTAAAACAACAGCAGTCAAAATAATGCGAGCGGTAGTTCCTGTATATAGCGCTTCTCAATTGGTTTAACCACAACACTTTGAGAGGGCGAACAGCCGTGACGCTCGTCGGAGCGCGATCTAAGGCAGCGAAGCTATGCCTTTGGCTTTACGCTACGTTCGCGTTCGCGTTCGCGTTCGCGTTCGCGAAGCGTCTCGTTGGCGCAGCCTCTACGACTGGAGTTGAGAAGCGTCTCCCTTTGGGAGAAGATCGCCCCTACAGTGCATTTCATCCAAACGAGAACTGCTATAGTACAAATTCCTGAATTCATTCGTAGAAAGAATCTAAAACTTAAAATCGAGAATCCTCAGTCTTCCGGATCTATCTGTATGTTCAATCTATGGCTCCAGCATCGAAATGATTTAACGTCAAGTATGATTAAGGTAGATTGGAAACTTTGGGTTGATCTAGGTATGTATAAACTAGTCTAGACACTTGATTGATAAAATCTCTTGCTCTTAAATCATCAAAAGGTCTTCTAACAAAAATCCCTGCTAGGTAACGCCTACCAGCTGGCAACTCAATAATACCTGCATCGCCAAGAATAACTCCAAGAGTTCCTGTTTTGTGAGCAAATACCGCATCTTTACCCAAACCTGCTTGTAGCAACTTTTTGTTTTCTACACGACGCATGATATCCAAAACTCTCGAGTGGCTTGTACTACTAAGTAACTTATTATTAGCAATTAACACTGACAGTCGTACCAAATCTTTAGCACTGGTCGTATTCGTTCCCTTAAAGTCACCTAAAAGATGGCGAATGACGGTGTTTTGTAGACCCCAAGTGCGAAACCGCTGATTTAACTTAGCTTTTCCACCTAAACGGTCGATAATCATATTCGTAGCGGTATTATCGCTAATCGTAATCATCTTATTGGCAGTTTCTAAAACACTCAGTTTGGTTCCTACAGGTTTGAATTGCAAATCTCCGGAACCTTCAGCTTCTGCTTTCAAATCACTCCGCAACACTAAAGTTTCATTCAGATTGACAATACCTGCATCTACATCCTGAAACAAAGCAACTAAAATGGGGAATTTAATCGTGCTAGCAGCAGAAAAGACCTTTTCTCCATAAATGTCCAAATAGTTGCCTGTCTGCAAATCTAAGAAGAACATTCCCGGAGAGAGAAAGCTGTAGCGAGCCATCAAGGTTTTCACTTGAGAACTGAGCTGCAACATTTCCTTGCCTAAAGAGACAATTCCCGCAAAAGTTGAAAACTCACTAATTTCAACAGGAGTCTGCTGTTCATCTAACTGAGTGTTGGAGCTTACCACTGGTATTTCGTTAGCAGGCATCCTGTCAATTGATGAGAATTTCACAACCCAATGGGAGGAGGAATCGCCTTTAAATATTAAGTTTTTTGAGGAAAGAGTGTAGCCGGGTGCTAATTCTACAACCAATCTAGTGGTTTTGTCATCAACTTTTCCCACCCGAATCTCTCTAACTGCTGAGCCAAAACTTTCATGGGTTGTATTAAGAGACAGATTATTAGTTCCTGGCAAGTCAATAACAAGCCTAGTTGGATTATTAATCAGAAAAGCTTTTGGTTGGACTCCAGAATCGGTTGTTAAATCTAGCTGATTTTGAGTAGGGTCAAAATGCCAAGATTCTAGGTTAGCAGCTTTTACGGGAGTTGACAGCAGCATAATACTGACAACGCTAAGTAAGAATAAGCGTAATCTCATTGGTGTTATTTTCAAAAAAAATTGTAATTTCCATGCACAATTTTTCCCGGTTTTTTGAGTATTGTCCGGAAGAAAATCAGATTTGTCTGATTCCCAACATCTTTGGTTACAAGGATTTCATCTTGATTTCATTTCTGCATGTAAAACTAAGTGGTAAGCATAAAATTTTATAAATATATGATTTAGCGATGTAATAACAAGAATTTAAGTTCCCCAAAACGCTATAAATTTAGTAAATTTTACAATTAGTGCAGCGATGTCTAGCGACAAGCCACTTCGTGTCTACGCACTGCGAGTGCTGGGCTATTCCTTACGCTTTTATCCAAAAAAAGAGCGTAAATTACTCAAAATCGTGACACCTTAACTTGCTCTCCTTCAACAGAAAATCAATGATACTTATGGAACTCCTAAACTTGAGAAACAGCTTATTGACATTTAGTTTGGTGGCGATCGCCTCACTTTCATCTGGTATGCTAACAGCTTGTTCAACGGCTTCCCAAAACGAAACCCAAGCCCAAAATACGACTGCTGTCAACACCAGTGACAATAAACAGATGAACCACGAAGGTGGCATGAATCATAGTATGGCAATGGACTTAGGTCCAGCCGATGCTAACTACGATTTGCGATTTATTGATGCGATGACTCCACACCATCAAGGTGCTGTGGAGATGGCGAAAGTTGCCTTACAGAAATCTCAACGCCCACAGATTAAAAAGCTAGCAAATGACATTATCAAAGACCAAAACAAAGAAATTGCTCAAATGAAACAGTGGCGACAAGCTTGGTATCCCAAAGCCGGAGATAAACCAATGGCTTATGATGCTCAAATGGGTCATATGATGGAGATGTCATCTGACCAGAAGAAAGGCATGATGATGAACATGCCGTTAGGTGCAGCGGATGCCGATTTCGATCTGCGTTTTATCAATGCTATGCTTCCTCATCATGAAGGGGCTGTAACAATGTCTCAAGATGCTTTAAGTAAGTCTAATCGCTCTGATATCAAAAAACTGGCTCAAAGTATTATCACTTCTCAACAAGCAGAAATTCAGCAAATGAAGCAATGGCGGCAAGAGTGGTATAAAAAGTAATAAAATAGAGTCAATAATGAAAATTAGAGTATGAAGTAAGTCTCTGTGATGTTATATGGCATGTCTATACCC
>JAQYWO010000373.1 GCA_029379215.1 Rhizonema sp. PD37 | reverse complement strand
TATTTTAACTGATTGACAAAAAGCATTTTATCTTAACCTCTCACGGATGCCCCTAACCGAAAAACTTAGTTCCTCTATGTTTTGTGACTACGTTAAAAATTCCGAAAGATTTTCTGTATTCAATGAGAGGTTAAGTATAATCACATAAATTGAAGTGAAGTGAGAGGTGTCGAGACATTTTAGCGGGGGGTGATCGTTGAGAGTTCAATATTTTCTCACCACCACACAACTTCACAGTTAGCTAATTCCCCTGCATATTGGAGATGAGATAGAAACTATGTTTTTGTTTTCTGCCTGGAAATTGAAGTTGACTCCGCTGGCACTAGTACTTTCCCTGACTGTATCAGGGGTGTCTATACTCTTATGCCCCATAGCTATTAATCAGTCTAAAGCCGCAGAAACAACTCCAAAACTCCCTGGAGTTAAACTGAGTGCATCAAAACGCTTTGCTTTAGTTGTCGGTATCGATGACTATCCTCAAAACCCTCTGATTTTGCCGGTGAGTGACGCAAAACTGGTCAAACGAGAACTAGAGTCAGTTGGTTTTGAGGTAACGCTGGTGATCAATCCAACGATAGGAGCTTTGACAGAAGCTAGAGATGCATTCGTGAGAAAGATAGATCGCTCTGGTGATCAAGTCACAGCTTTATTTTTCTTTGCTGGACATGGGGTGCAGTTTGACGGACACAACTACCTGATTCCAGCTAAATTTAAACTTCTTTCTGCTCCAAATAAGGCAGCCTACATTGATCAGACGATGGATGCACAGCTTGGTATTCTCAACTACCTAAGTGAGTCAAAGGCTTCACAAATAATCTTCGTCCTGGATGCCTGTCGCACGAATCCTTTCAATCCTGGGCATCGAGGTAGTGGAGAGCCTGCCGGACTAGCAAAGATGGATGTCAACTCTGGTGGCCCCGACACCTTTATTTTGTTTGCGGCTTCACCTGGTGAAGTCGCTTCGGATGGAAATTCTGGTGCATCCAATAGCCCTTTTAGCGAAGCCTTTGCCAAAGCAATCTCTCAACCCGGATCTTCATTACCAACTGTCTACGAGCAAGTAAACGAGCAAGTAAAGAAAACCACAGATGGGAGACAACGCCCCTATCAGGAAGGGGTATTGTTTAACTTTAAGTTCCGTGAACCTCTTGCAGATCCGGTAGTAGCCACTAGACAAGCTCGGTTGCTGGAAACAGGTTTTGAACGACATCAGTACGATATTGTTGACGATGGCTACAAACTGCTCAGGCAGACCTTAGCTAAAAAATCAATCAATGATATCAAAAAAGCTGCCGAGGGTGGAGACGCAGAAGCTCAGTACTTATTTGGAATTGCCTACAACGCTGGCGAGGGAGTTGCTGCTGACCCAGAACGTACAGCCTATTGGTTAAGGCGGGCAGCAACGCGCGGCTTTAGTCGTGCCCAATTTGCTTATGGACAGCGACTTTATTGGGGTTGGGGAAAGACGAAACCCGATAAGAAAGAAGGATTTGAATGGTGGTTGGTAGCTGCTGAAAATGGTAACGCATCGGCTATGTTAGAAATTGGTGAAACCTATCTCTATGGGAGAGAAGGAGTTCCTGGGCAAGACCTAGCCCAGGCGGAAAAATATTTCAATCAAGCGTTATCATTTGGGGCCTTAGAGGCTGAAACGTTTCTCGGCCGTCTTTATACAGAGAAGGCAAAAAAAGCTCAAAAAGCAGGAGATACCAAGACGTTTGCACAAGACAGCGAGAAAACACTAGCTTACTTTCAGAAGGCTGCTCAAAAAGGCTCCTCCGATGCCATGTATTTGTTAGCTCACTTATATCGTTATGGCGATAATAATGTCAAAGTCGATTTGCCCAAGGCAATTGAGTTGTACAAAAAGTCCATATTTGCTGGCAATAGTGATGCCGCTGTGGAGCTTGCACAGCTATACGCTGATGAGAGTACAACAGGATTAGGGAAACCACAGCCTGAGGAAGCAGCCAAGTATTTCCGTAATGCTATGAGCTTGGGTTCCAAAACGGCAGGGGTAGAATTGGCTGACCTAATTAGAACCGGTAAAGTTAAAATTACTCCCAAGACATCTAAAGAAGCAATCCAGCTTTATGAGCAGGCTGTTGTTAACGGTTCTTTGAGAGCAGCGGCTCATCTGTCAGATCTTTACCTGAAGGGAGAATTGGCAGCAAAAGACCTGAAAAAATCTGAACAGTATGCTCTAAAGGCTCTTGAACTAGAGAAAACGACGAAAGTAGATAGCGAAGATGCCTGGCCGATATATGTACAGATTGCTTATACCAACCTGCTGAATTTGTATAAAGTGGAAAAATTACAGCCAGCTAAACCCCAGCTAGTTAAAGCTATCGAGGATCGGGTTGGTTTGCTGCCCCTA
This sequence comes from Rhizonema sp. PD37, assembly GCA_029379215.1. Lineage (GTDB taxonomy): Bacteria > Cyanobacteriota > Cyanobacteriia > Cyanobacteriales > Nostocaceae > Rhizonema. The sequence continues at coordinate 5,456 of JAQYWO010000373.1, read as the reverse complement.
AACGATAAGATGAAGCTCTTGACTCGCTTTACTGTTCCAATAACCTGCGGAACGATAAAGTTTCCTTTTAATGTGTATGTGTGGGATTGGAAACTGGATGAACCCCCAACCACAGCCCAGTTTAATTGGGTAGAAAAAGCAAGAGAGTGTGAAGTTCCAAAGGATGTCGTTGTGTCATTTCAAAAGCTGTATAAGATTGCAAGAGAGAATCATGTTTCTTTCCGAGAACTATCTATTTACGCATTAACTAATGCGAATCGGAAGAAGTAGCGCTTAACCGGGTGTGTCCATCGAATCATGCTACAAGAGCCTAGATACGAATGGCATTAAGAAAGTTTTGTACTGCATAGTCTAAACTCGGGAACTGAGAAATTAAGGGTGATGAGTCAACAAAGCCCCTGCCTGTGCAACTTTCATTGCAGCGATCGCTCGCAATTGTACACTGTTATCACATGTTTTCAAACATGGCACAAGCGAGGGAGTTTATACTATTCGGACTTACGCATTGACAGAAATTGCATAATATGCTAATCGCAGCATTTTTAGCATCTCAATTTTTTATTTTTCCCCAAATGAGAGTTTTCCCGTCCACCGTAGGGGCTCTTGACTGAAAGCCCCTACAAGTCGGAAACCACCATTATCCTTCTCTCCACAAGATCTTGAATTTGTATAGTGCATAAGTCCTAGTTCTTTCGGATTAGACACACTCAAGCAACTTTTGAGGATAAAATAGCCTTCCCTCTCAACAAGAAGGCTTACTCCGGTGAAGACTGCAATGCCGAATCCTTTTGCTTAGGCTTAATCCAAGACTTTTTCTTCGTAGTACCTTTGTTTGCAAGCGCCAACTTAGTTTTCAATGCTTCCGCTTTATCTTTCTTCCCTGCCTTCAAAAACTTGGGAGCTTTTCCTGGCTCTTTGATGATGCGGATAAATCCAAAAACATCGCTTTGAGGAAGAAATCTAGCCAACACCTCTACAAATAATGAATGACCTTGTTGCTCTTTGTCTAGTTTGGGGTTAAACCTGAAAGGACGTACAGGCGCATCTCTCCAGATTATGGGAATGTGAGAAGCTTTCATGAACCGCACTTTCTTGTCTGGCTCTGCCTGCTTGATGTATTCCAAGCGTTCGCCAGTAAAATTTTTAAACACTGATATACACGGAGTTTGACAGACAGGTATGAATTGCCACAAACCACAAAGTCTAAATTCAAAATCCCCAAGCTCCTTACTAATACCCTCTGTAGTGTGTGGACTCTCGAATCCGAGCAACTGGAAACTCATTTGATAGTGCTGCTCTCGCTTGGGGAAATGCATCACTCTGGGATACACAATCAATCGTTCTACCTTATCTGGATTTTTCTTTGCTTGCAGCCTGAGCGCATCGAAAGCCTTGCGATGATTTGGGGAATAGTACAGTGGGTAATCTTTGCCCTGGATCGCTACTGTTGCTTTACCTTCCGGATTGAATGTCACTATTCCAGTAATAATGCCCACTGCTTGAAAGATTGCATTATGAGTTTGTGCTGAGGGATCTACCTCAGTATCGGACTTGTTCTGATCCGATGACTGTAAATCAGCCTCTGTAGGTGAAGGTGGCTGTAAATCAGTTTTGGTAGGCGAGGGTAGCTGTAAATCAGTTTTGGTAGGTGAGGGTAGCTGTAAATCAGCTTTGGTAGGTGAGGGTGGAGTCACTACCCGCTTAATGGGCTTGGGCTTAACCGTGATTAGTTTTTCTTTGACTTCCTCAGAAGGTAAAACTGGTACATCTGCTAAAACTTGCACCTCTTGTGCTGGTGGCTCAGCTGGTGGTTCAGGTGGTGGTTCAGCTATTGGCTCCTCCACCCTTTTCGGTTTAATGGCAAGTAGTGTTTGTTTTGGTTGTTCTGGTTGACTTGGCTGGGAAGGAAGTTGTTTGTTAGTTTTCTTTGATGCCATGAGGTAGTTTTTTTTCTCTATTGTGACCTCTATTTGAGATATTTGTGGTGATATTGCACAACATAATTACAGATCTAGAATGGCTGATACATGGCATAGCTATCATGTTGTTGCCTAAAATTTAACATTTATATATATACCCAAATGATACTCAACTATTTCAATTGAACGAGAGACTAGCTGTGTTTCTATTTTAACTACAGGACGAGGAAATGCTATGCTACCACAATTAACGCAAAATTATGGACGTTAAATTTCAAATCGGTCTACTGAATCGTCTGCTCAATAATGATATCCACCAGTTCAAGTTTTGATAACTGGCACAAACTTGCTTGAATGGTCGAGTTTCTAAACTCAGATCTTGCACCTTCTCAATAAGGGGTAGATAAGCATTGTCCAACCAACGACACCATAAGCTTTTTGGGCTTTGATTTTCGCAATAAAACCTTGGTGCAAGATCTGAGTAAAGCAGATCTTGATGAATGAATGTACTCCTCTGCTAAAGTGCGTTTCTTTTGTCAATACCCCCCTCCTGAATCTTTACTAAAAAACTTTACAATATCTCATTTAAGTTAATATTAGTTTTTCAGCTTTAAATCTCCTACTTTTCCTACTTTATATCTGTTCAAGCTTACTTACCCAACAGCATCCACTAGATGATCGCACTCTTACTTAAACGGACAACCGTCTTCGCTTCAACGGTGATAAAGATTCTAAACGTGTGATCGCACAAGGGTGAACTGGCGATCGCCCCAATGAAAAGTTGTGTTTATTTACACTAATTTACCGATATTGCAAAATATTGTCAACTGGTTTCTCTTGAACCCCATGCCAATTCAGGTAAGTGTTTTTGAAATGGCGGAAGATTTCTTGATTTATTTGGCTCCGCACGCGATCGCCCCGTTTCCCATCTTCCAGTTTGATCTCATCCACAAAAAACGTGATGTCCAATTCAATATAATAATCAGAGCCATCGTGCTTCATTCCGTTCATCTTGATTTGTGGTTCTTGCCATTTCTTGCGCGGCGCTTTCAACTTCTCTTTCATCCACTTAATTAACTCTAAGACATCATCATCTAAACGAGTTTCGTCAGCTTGAGGATTGGATATCTTTTGAGACAAGCGTTGCGCTCTTCGCTTTAACAGATTGATTTTTCGTTCCCATTCTCCAGAAATGTATGATTCATCCTCATCCAGAAAATTAGGATCTTTAATCCAAATTCGATACCAGTCTCTAATTAACTCAATCAATCCCTCTTGATTTGTTTCCTCAAAATTAATTACAGAGCGGTTGTTTTTATTCTCCTCAAGTACTTGGAACCCTATAAGTTCTACGACTCCTTGATATTCCTGTTGAACATTTTCTATCTCTTCTGACGACATTCCTCCTTTTTCTACAAACTGCATCGTCGCCACTAAAGCTTCAAGCCCTTGTTCAATTTCTTGTAATTTCAAATCGACTGCCTGTTCAGCCAGTAACCGTGATTTGCCAACTTTTTGTTGTTTGATAAGATCGCGGTCACTGTCTTTAGAGATATAGTATTCATCAATCACTTCCAATTTTAGATCCATATCCCCTAGAGTATCAGGATGAGCTAACACAATTTCTTCTATCAAGTTCTTCGACTCATCTATCTGACAATCTGAAGGAATTTCTATGGAAATTACGTGATGATATAAAGAAGTAGGACGACTCAGATTCGTAATTTTTTGACCTTGTAACACACTATTAGGAATGTAAATCTCACAATGAGTACTAAATATATATAGTTCAGTTACCCTAATACCAATTCTGCGTAACATTCCTATTGATCCATCTTCGAGGAGCAGTATATCACCAAATCGAAAAGGAGTATCAATGAGTAAGACAATCCCACTAAAAAAATTCGCTAAAATATCTTGAAGGGCAAAACCTAGAACAAAAGTAGCACCGCCCAGCGTTACCCAAATTCCTGTTAAATCAACCCCAAAAGAACTGATAACAAAAACCCCACCAAGAGTGAATATCAACACAGGGACGACTGCTGAGAGGATGGGAAGCAGTACATCATCCCACATTGCTTCGCTTTGCTGAGTGTACTCCTTAAGGTAGTAGATAAAAACTCGGGTAAATAATTGAACAGACCAATAACTAATGATAATAATTATAATTGCTGTGACGATATGTTCTATGACTGGCAGAATTTTAACGGCAGCTAAATTGTTAAGAGTAATTTTCAGGCTGAGGATAGAAAAGATAATGAGGGTAGGATAAGCAGAAACTTTTAAAGTAACGATAGCGATATCTCGTTCAAATTGCCTAAATATAGGGCGCAAGATATAGAACAAAAATACATATAATAACCCAGTTCCTAAAGCTGTAATTAGCAAACTGGTTAGTATCAACCCCCTTGTATTCATTGTATGAACTTGATGCCAGAGGTTTTCTAACATAGCACTTACTCCATTAAATTAAGTTAAATGATAATTGTTTACTTTATTGCACTACTAGTTTTAACCCAGGAAGCAATCGCTCTAAGTTCTTTAATGATTTACTTTGCCAAGGCATTTTTTTTGAGCCTAAAACTACCATTTGAGTTCCTTTCTTCTTTCGCATGCCTAGAACAAATTTAGACAACATACTAATTCCGGAACTATTCAGAAACGCTAGTTCTTTTACATTTATTGTAATCGTTTTAGGGTCTAAAGCAGCCATTTCATTGAGTAAAGTAACAATCGGAGCATAATCTTTAGGTCCACCCAAAGCAATTTGTCCTTGAAAAAAAACCGTTGCAGATGCTGGATCAGATTGAACCTGATAGCCATCGCCTTTAACTTCTTGATTAGACATAGCTTGTTTGTACTTTTTTTATCCTGATGTATAAATAATGAGTGGTAGATAAATTATACAATAATTTGAGCCATAGTAGTAACAATAGTCATTTGTGTATTGGGTTCTGACTCAAATTTCCAGCCTAATTTTGCTGAATAATCATTAATCAAGCTCAGCAAACCTAAGCCTGAATCGCCACTATATTCGTCTGCGGTTGTTTTTTCAATCTGCTGATCATATAGCTGTTGAGAATCGTTACAAAGTAATTCTTGAAGAAAAGCTTTAAATTTTTTGACTGTTGGAAAAGTCACACTATTCTTAGTAAAAATTGCTCCTGTTACTTGCTCCGTATTATCAGGAAAACATATACCAAACTTAACTTTACAGTGCTTGCTTTCGTCATTAAATTTAATAGCATTTTCTAAAAGTTCGTTGCCAACATAACTTACAGTGTTTTTAATCTCCGCCATGCGTTCCTGACTCAGTTCATCAGGTAGAAAAGTTAAAAAATAGTCAGAAACAAAGTCAGCAGATATACGGATGTTACTCCATTGTTGTTGAATTAACTGAGAAGAGGTGAAACTCAGTTCTAAAGAATTATGTTCTCTGGGAAACTCCTCAATAAATTCTCCGAAAATATGACTCATCATTAGTAACCGTTCAGGGGGCTTGAAAGTGACGCAACTGGGGAACGCTGCGCTAGATTT
>JAQYWO010000372.1 GCA_029379215.1 Rhizonema sp. PD37 | reverse complement strand
AAGTAGAGGGGTGTAATTAAACATAAGTCATTACGGTTTAATATCTTGTCGGAAACTGCAACGCCCATAAATAATTGTGCCAAAGCAATCTTTAGCTATCGATTTTCATCAAGAAAAAGCATCTGAACAAATCCTGCCTCGTATACCGTTGCTGTCAAGCCATAAGGCAGGATGGGATAGCATTCATCTAGAATCTCATATTTTTATTGAGAAAATGATAGTTTAATTGAGAATCTAAACCCAAGCAGTTAAAAAGTAAAGCCCTCATCTCAAAGTTTGGATGGGGCTATTTTTTTGAGATTAGGTTAGTGTCAGGCATCAGCTTTTTGCTAACTGCTTCCGAAAGTAGTCGTCTTCTAACCCTAAACCATCTCTGATGATGTTTGCATCACGGGCTGGGGTTGCGGCTGAAACTGGAAAAGTGAGTATACCACATCACGTCTTATGTTGGTCATCATATCCAAGAATAATTCGTATCCCTCACTCTTATACTCAATCAGTGGGTCTTTTTGACCATAACCGCGCAGTCCGACAGATTCGCGCAGAGCGTCCATTTGTTGTAGGTGTTCGCGCCACAGGGTATCAATCCGTTGTAAGATAAAGAATCTTTCTGCCTGTCGCATGAGTCCTGGCTGAATTTGATCGATCTGTGCTTCCTTATGGTCGTAGGCAATTCGCACCTGTTCGTGGAGGAAAGCTTTGATCTCGCTAACGGACATATCGTCTAATTGACTGGACTGCAAGTCCGCCAGCAGATAGACAAACTCTTTGACTTTTTCCACCAACTTATCTAATTCCCACTCTTCCGGGGGTAATTCTGGGTTGATATAGTAGTCAACGATATCATCCATCGTTTTTTCGGCGTACTTGATCACCTGTTCTTTCAAATCTTCTCCTTTGAGCACCCGACCGCGTTCGGCGTAGATAGCACGACGCTGGTTATTCATCACCTCGTCGTACTCAAACACCTGCTTGCGGATGTCGTAGTAGTAAGTTTCCACCTTTCTCTGTGCGCCTTCCAAACTACGGGTAAGCATTCCAGATTCGATGGGCATATCTTCTTCGACATGAAAGGCGTCCATTAAACGGGCTACGCGATCGCCACCAAAAATCCGCAGTAAGTTGTCCTCTAAACTCAGGAAAAACCTAGTCGAACCAGGGTCACCTTGGCGTCCGGCACGTCCCCGTAACTGGTTGTCAATCCGCCGTGACTCGTGGCGTTCTGTGCCGATGACGTGCAAGCCGCCTAATCCCACGACCTCTTCGTGTTCCTGGTCGGTAAATTGTTCGTACTCATGCTTAAGGAGCTTGTAAGCTTCCCGCAATTTCTGAATAACTGGGTCATCTGTTGGCGCTTTTTCTGCTGCTATCGCGACTTTGTCTTCTGCTTCCAATTCTGATAAGCTGCGTTCACCATACTCACGCACTGCCGAATCTACTGCTGTTTTCAGCAATTGTTCTGCCTCTTTCGTCACCTGTATCGGGAAAACTTGTGGTGAAGCCTTCCAAGTTTTCACTTTTTTTCCGGGAACAAAACCTTGGCCGCTCCCGGTTGCCGCAGGTAACCCGGCAGATCTGTGGATGCCGAAAGTATCTTCGTCTTCCGGCTTGACAATCCGGGGCATAAGATATTCCCGCAGTTTCAGACGCGCCATATATTCGGAATTCCCACCCAGAATAATGTCAGTACCCCGACCTGCCATGTTTGTAGCAATTGTTAGCGCCCCTTTGCGTCCGGCTTGGGCAACAATCTCTGCTTCTCGTTCTACATTCTCGGGTCTAGCGTTCAGTAATTCGTGGGGAATTCCCTCCTGTTTGAGGAGTTGACTGAGGTATTCTGATTTTTCTACACTAGTGGTTCCCACGAGAATTGGTCTACCCGCCTGGTGCATTTCAGCACATTCATGGGCAATGGATTTCCACTTACCTACTTCCGTCTTAAAGACCATATCAGAGACATCTTGCCGTCTCCTGATTCTATTGGTAGGAATCACCGCGACTTCGAGTTTGTAAATTTTTTCAAACTCTGCTTCTTCCGTTTTTGCCGTTCCCGTCATTCCGCCCAGTTTTGGATACAGCAAGAACATGTTTTGATAGGTAATCGTTGCCAGAGTTTGAGTTTCCGGCTGAATTTCTTCCCCTTCTTTTGCCTCAATTGCTTGATGCAAACCGTCACTCCAACGCCGTCCGGGAAGAACCCTACCTGTAAATTCGTCTACGATCACAACTTCGCCATTGCGAACAATGTAGTTTACGTCTTTGAGGAAAAGTTCTTTAGCTTTGATAGCATTGAAAACAAAATGTGCCCAAGGGTCTTCTGGGTCAAATAAATCGGTGACTTCCAAAAGCTGTTCTGCTTCAGCAAAACCGTCATCTGTCAAAAGCACGTTACGCGCTTTTTCATCGACTTCGTAATGCTCATCTTTTTTGAGCCTTGCTGCCATTTCGGCTACTTTTAAGTATTTTTCCGTTGGTCGTTCCACCTGTCCGGAAATAATCAAGGGCGTCCGCGCTTCATCAACTAAGATTGAGTCTACTTCGTCAATAACGCAGTAGTTAAACGGGCGCTGCACCACATCTTTGATATCCGTTGCCATATTGTCGCGTAGGTAGTCAAAACCTACCTCGCTGTTCGTGACATAAGTAATATCACAGCCATAGTTTTTTTGGCGCTCAGCTGGTGTCATGGTTTGCTGAATCAGACCAACAGTTAAACCCAAGAAGCGGTGTACCTGTCCCATCCATTCCGCGTCGCGACGTGCCAGATAATCGTTAACGGTGATCACGTGGACACCTTTACCAGTGAGGGCATTTAAGTAACTAGGTAAGGTGGCGACGAGAGTCTTTCCCTCACCTGTTTTCATTTCGGCAATTTGCCCTGTGTGTAAAATGACACCACCTAACATCTGTACGTCAAAGTGCCGCAACCCTAACACTCGTCGTCCTGATTCCCTGACTACAGCGAAGGCTTCTGGCAGGATATCGTCTAGAGTTTCGCCTTTACTGAGACGCTGTTTAAACTCTGCTGTTTTGCCCTTGAGTTCATCATCTGAAAGGGCTTTCACTTGTTCCTCGAACAGGTTAATGTCAGTAATGTAATGTTGGTATCTTTTAAGTTTACGAGCGTTGGGATCGCCCAACAAATTTTTTAGCATGGCAGGTTATTCAACAGAATCTAGGGGAATGAGGATTAAAGGTTTGGGATGATATTATAAACATTTAACCAAACCAAGCCTTTGTCGTTGTGAGAGGGTCAGAGATCGCAATTAACTTAGGAACAACTTAATTAAATGATTGCTTTTAACTCTTAACTTATATTTGGACTGTCTTCATAGTATCATTTCACCTCGAGATGAGGCAGGAAAACCCAAGTAGCGATCGCCCAACAAGCGAAAGGGGAGTGAAGAATAGGGGAGGGGTTGGATGAGGCGCTCTATAATTAGACAAGGGCACACCCACTCCCCTCTCATGGCGAATTCTCCCACTCTTTGGTGAGACGACGGAAGTTAAATTCTGCGGCGCTGGGATGACAAGTAACACAACTGCCAATTTGGACAGGATTGGGCAACTTGACTCGAGGATGCAAAGCTTTAAAATAACGCGAATTAGCGACGCGATAGGGTGTTTGTTCGTCTTTTTGCAGGACACGGGAGTAATTCACCATATACCTCCATAGTAGAGTGCGTGGTGGATCGAATAAAGGCTTTAGCTGTACCCCATAGTGCTGCTGATCTTCCAAAAGATCTTTCCACGTTTGGGTAGGCAAAACAGCTGGTGGTATGGCAATGTGACACTTGGAGCAGTTTTCTAAATAAATTTCTTGTCCTAATTGATACTTTGTCGGCACAATGTCAACTGTACCAATTTCAGAGGAAGGAGTCGCAGCTTGGGCATTTATAGCTAAAGCGAGTAGCCACCCCATAGCTAAACTCCACGCCAAAATTATCACCAGTAAACCGATGGACTTTCCCTTTGATTGGCTGCGAGATTTGCGCTTCACATTATTTGGCATTCCTAACACTCTTAGAAGTTTTATTGAAGATTGTTGATGGTTAATGGCTAATTGTCAATCAACTCTTAAATATTGCGGAGCGCGAAGCTTACCGTTCGCGCAGCGTCTCCGACTGGAGTTGGTATCGCTTCCTTACGTCGCCATGAAGCAATCGGAATATTTTATGAAAAACTTCAGGTTTCACAATGGTGATGGTTGATTTTGTGAAAAAATCGCTCCGCCATGAGACTGAAAAAAAGAACAAAACGAAATTATAACCGCGCAACGTTGCTCAGTTTGCTCACCTGACATAAATACTCCCGCTTAGACGATAACTTAATATTAGAGAGTGCATGAGTAGCAACAAATGGCATTAGACTGGGTAAAAATTATATTAGTAGAGTCAGCAGGTCCAATGAATGTAGGCTCCATAGCACGGGTGATGAAGAATTTTGGGTTAAATCATCTGGTGTTAGTCAATCCTCAATGTGATCATTTGGGGGTAGAAGCTCAAAAGATGGCAGTTCATGCCAAAGATATTTTGGAGTCGGCTGTGTTAGTGAAGACGTTGCCAGAAGCACTACAAGGATGTACGCGGGCGATCGCCACAACTGCCCGTATTCGTGATTGGGAAACACCACTCTTAAGTCCTCGCACAGCCTTACCTTGGTTGATAGAGGAACCACAACAAGCAGCAGCACTCATTTTTGGTCGCGAAGATAGAGGGTTAAGTAATGAAGAACTCAACTATGCTCAACGGTTTGTTAATATTCCCACAAGTTCTAGCTATTCATCGCTAAATCTGGCTGCTGCTGTGGCAATCTGCTGTTATGAACTCGCGCAAGGTGTAGAGATACATTCAACAGATAATACGGTTTTGTTGAATAAAGTGGCGAATGCAGATGAAGAAATTTCTGCACCATCCAAACACTCAGGGTATGAATCGGCACCGTTAGATGTTTTGGAAGCATATTACCAGCAATTAGAATCTTTACTGCTTGATATTGGCTATCTTTATCCCCATACAGCCGCGAGTCGGATGGAGAAATTTCGACAATTGTATAATCGCACTCAATTACAAACTCGAGAAGTCGCTATGTTAAGAGGTATTCTGCGGCAGGTAGAGTGGGTAATTGCCAACCCAAACAATCATGAAAAGTCATAAGTCTTTGTTGACTATCGGCACAATCATGTAAGCATTCAGTCTATAGATTTGTAAAGGTAGCAAGCGCAATTACGATACTTTATGGACTGGTGGTAATGGTTCTAATAGCTGTGGACGCGCCCTGATCCCAAAACTCGCTGATTATGGCTGAGACTAAACACTCAAAAGTCATTAACTTAACGATAGAAGTAAATTTTGGTGAGGGGAGTTAAAATAATTCGTAATAATTGAAGTAGGGTGCTGGGAGTAAAGATGGAGGTGGCACTATAGTTCGATCTAGACCAATTCGAGATATAGTACACAAATTTCCTCATTTTGAATTAGTATTTACTTGGTTTTTTTTATACATAATAGTTTAGATTATACACTTTTGATTTTATGCGAACGCGACCCCCCATAACAGCTTTATCTCGGCGTAAACCCAAAAACTTCGGTCAGAAACAGAATAAAGTAAAAGCGATCGCCAAACAGCCAGTACCTGTAGAAAACTTGGGTACAAAAGTGGCAAATAACACAAATACGCCAAGAGGGGGAAGCGTTTCAGCCAAGGGTAAAATTCCACCTTTCAATCCCAACACTGTGAAACCAGGGAGAATTCCGTCTGTCAACCCCAAAACTGTAAAATCAAACACGAGACAGGTAAAAAAGCAAGTATTAGGCAAAAAAACCAACCGCCCCCGAACAAAGCGGTTAAAACCGATGGCAAGAACAATTTTGTATGCCATACGGTTGTTGATTGTGGGAGTTGGGATTGGTGCTATCGTTGGTACGATATTATCAGTATTAGACCCAGCTAGTCGCATCACCACAGCAGAGTCTCAATCAATTCCGGCAATCGAGCAAGCACAGCAACAATCTACCCCAACACCTCAATCCACAGCAAGTGGCTTATTCCTATCTCAGGAAAATACTCCTTTAAAAACTACTATACAAAATCTGGCGGGTAGCAATCCAAATCTTGTACCAGGTGTTTTCTTCGTAGAATTAGAGAGTGGCTCTTATGTGGATCTAAATGCCTCCTCTGCTTTTCCAGCTGCAAGCACGATTAAAATTCCGATTCTGATTGCCTTTTTCCAAGATGTCGATGCTGGTAAAATCCGTTTGGACGAAACACTAACCATCGGGCGGGAGATGGTAGCAGGTGGATCGGGCGTTCTACAATACCAACCTGTGGGAACCCAGTTGACAGCGCAGGAAGTTGCAAATAAAATGATGGCGGTCAGCGACAACACAGCAGCAAACATGCTGATTAGTCGCCTAGGGGGAATTCAAGCTCTGAATGAGCGTTTCCGAAGTTGGGGGTTGACAACTACAGCTATTAGTAACTTACTTCCCGATTTACAAGGGACAAATAGCACCACTCCAAAAGAGTTAGGGAGTTTGATAGCGCAGGTGAGTAAAGGGAATTTGGTAAGTCAGTCATCAAGCGATCGTATGTTATCTATGATGCGCCGCACTGTCAGGAACCAAATGTTACCATCCGGTTTAGGTTCTGGCGCAACTATTGCTCATAAAACTGGCGATATAAATACAATGCTAGCAGATGTAGGTTTAGTCGAGCTGCCAACAGGCAAACGCTACATAATCTCTGTTATGGTACAACGCTCCAATAACGACTCCCGTGCCGAAAAACTTATTAGCTCAATTTCTCGTGCAACTTACCAACAGTTTAATCCAACTGCTACCGCACCCAGCCCTACTTCTGGTGTAAATTACCAACCGATTAGTCCAACTGCGCCCGTACCCAACACTACAAAAACGTCTGTGCCGACAACTAGTTATCAGTCTCCACCAGTCATGAATCCTCCTCTACCTAACGCCGTAGGAAACACTCTACCTATGACTGGTTATCCTGCCCCAATCATGAATCCTCCTCTACCTAACGCCGTAGGAAACCCTCTGCCGATGACTGGTTATCAGTATCCACCAGCGAGTTCACAATACTATTATCCATATCAAAGATAGTTTATCAGTCTGCCGCTACATTTGTACTAGACAAAAACGGACAACCGTCTTCGTGAAGTCTGCCGGGGGTTGCTGACCCCGGCGAGCTTCACCTCCGCTTCGGCGGTTGATCTGTCGTGTTGTTGCGATTGTTGTCAATAACCGCCTCAAAATGCTCCCAGATCGTCGAATAAGCGTGAGGATTTTGTATCTCTGTTGTCCGTTTTTGGCTCTTACTCTCCCAACCCTTGCAAGTCAGAGGCTTAATTGCATTTAGAAGAATGCTCATTGAAAACCACCACTGGTTCAGGAGTAATCTCCTGAACTAATACGTTTTTTTCTTCTCTAATATCATCCCACTTAATAATAGCTACCCAAATATTTTCGATAGTAGAATATTGAATCACTCCATCAACTTCTAAATCTTCACTATAAAATATTAATCTTAGACCTTCTTTCAACCATATTTTTTGGCGAGCTAAATCCTCAATAGTTCCAGTACAATTAAGTCGCAAACGACCTTGAGCATCAGCATTATGAAAGTCAGCAAAAACTCTTGGTATATCCATAATTATTTAATAATGAGCGTAACTCTAATTTGACGAACGCTGAATTGAGAATTGTTGGAGTGAGCAAGCTGCTAATTTGTTGTGGTGTTAAACCTATTAGTGTCGCATGATAAAGACTTCTACCGGAGGTACGAATGACATCACCCCCTAATACCGTTTCACTTTAAGGTTGATACATTTAGGTAAGCAGGGGAGGCAGGGGAAGCAGGGG
>JAQYWO010000371.1 GCA_029379215.1 Rhizonema sp. PD37 | reverse complement strand
TATTATATAATATGTGATGATTAATTTTTTTGAATGAACCGCCTTCGCGCAGCGTCTCGCAGAGAAGGACGCCAAGAGCGCCAAGGAAGGAAGGAGAGAATTTCATGAGTTGTTGAGGACTGCTTTGTTAAGATTTTAGAGGTGGTTAGTCTTGCACCTGTCTTGTTTCTTCAAGTGGTGGATAGCAATGTTGAGTCAATTTATCTCCGGCGACTAAATGTTGATTGACAATAGTCTCAGCTACTTCTGGTTTGACGCGAGTGTACCAGGTTCTATCTTCTGAATAAAATACAACGGGACCAAGTTTGCAAACTTCTAAACAGCCAGAAGTTCTTACTTCGATATCCAAACCTGCTTTTTGGACTGCTGCTTTTAATGACTCAAAAGTCGGTTGCCAATTCTGTGAAGGGAGACAACGGCTAGAAGTGCAAACTGATATGTAAGGATGCTTTAGGGGATTGCTACTAAATGGTATTGGTTTATCTCCTAATACGTAAATGTCCCGCAGTTCTTCGTAAAGCTTTAATTTTGCTAAGTTAGGCTTGCCTTCTGGTAATAAATTTTCTCCATCAACATATGGATTAGGTAAGAATATCGTCATTAAATTCTCGCCTGCACCATTCCAAAAATCAATACCCCAACTTCTCGGAATACCTTCTGTATTAAATCGTCGATACAAAGAGGCACGGCTGACTTGACGTTGTTTCCTTAATTCTAGTGGAGTTTTACAATGAGGACCTCCTAAATTTGCTTCAATACATAAGTGAAGATGCCAACTTTCGGTGACAACGGTGAGATATCCATCGTAAAGAATACAAATTTTTGGTGCATGAGTAAATTCTAATTCCAACACGCCACCTTGCACAATATGTCCTACCCCTACCTGCTGCCAATTCTGCTGAAAGAGGGTGTAAAGGAGGCAGGATAAAACGTCACAACTACAATCAAAGTCTTGATACTCAATGTATCCTCCTGTTTGTGTTGCTTCATTGGTGATGCGATTTAATGGTGTTACCCAAGGATTAAATTCAGGCATGGCTAATTTCCTGTTTTAATTTGAGGATAGCTAATAGCTATTAAAATAGCGCATTTATTCTAACTTGGAAAACTCTACCTGCATCAGGAAAACCAGGGAATAACTGATACCTCTGATTAGAAATATTGTCTACACTACCAGTTAGAACTAAATTCTTACTCACAGGAACTCGTGCTTTGATATCGAAAGTCGTGTATCCTGGTAAAAATTCTGTGTTAATGTTATTAATCGGATATCCACTTAGGGAATGCATAAGAAATCCTAAGTACAAACCTTGCGGATTTTCATAAGAAATTCCCGCATTCAAGCTGTCTGCACCTGCAAACCGCAATTCTTGATCAACTTCGCTAGGATTGGTGCTTTTTAATATCTGAGGGTCGTTTAACGTATAATTGACAAAAGCGTATACATTCTTTGCTAATTGTATATTGAAAGCCGCTTCAAGTCCTCTGGTACGAACTAGACCAATATTTTCATAAGATGCTACGGGAACAGCAAAGTTGTAGGCAATTAAATCAGATATTGTATTACTAAAAAATGTCAAACGCAATAGACCAAAAGAGCCAATCTTTTGGTCTACGCCTAGATCGTAGCTATCACCTTGTTCTGGTCGCAAATTTGGGTTACCAATAAAGGTAGAACCTTGAGCGTATAAGTTGAAAAGAGTGGGAACGCGGAAATTTCTAATATAATTAGCTCTGAGGGTAGTGGAGTTGGAAACTGCCCAGCGTGCGCCTACACTTGGTGATGTAAAAGAACCATTTACTAAACTGTTGAAATCTTGGCGTAAGCCTAAATTGACGGCAAAACCAGGAGTAAAGTTGATTTCATATCTAGCAAAAAGCGCTCCTTGACTGATGCTATCGTCATAAGTGACTGTTCCTTTTTGAGTAGAATATTGGAAAGTGCTATTACGCGCTGAAACGTTGCGGTAATCAAAACCGTAAGTTATAGTTTGATTTTTGGCAAATTTCCAACTATGCTGTGTTTGCACTCCGTAGGAACTTTGTTTATCATCAAATCGGTTTTCGGATGAAAGTGGTAAAGTTCGACTATCGTAACGGGTGTTGAGAAAATCGGCGTAAACTCTCGCTGTTAAGAGGGAATCATTTCCACCTCCTAGTTTTGAGTTCCAGGTTAAATCAGTGAGAACTTGGTCTGTGTATTTGCGATCGCGATCAGTCAAAGAGTTAAAATAACCTTGTCCAAATTGGGGTACGGGAATAGGAACTCCTCCTGGGACTCCTTGATCTTTTCCTAAGTAGAGAGTGGAGAGAGTGAGGGTGTTGCGTTTACCTAAGTCCGCCTCTAGTTTCAGATTAAAGTTGTTGTAGAGAACATCATTATTTTTCCGCGTTCCCTCAAACTTAGCGGATGGTATGGAAAAAGGATAGTTATTATCTGCTTGAGTGCGGTTGTAACCAACAACCCAAGAAATATCCCCGGCTTTGCCGCTATTTTGGATACCCTGCTGATTTAGTCCATAAGCACCATATACGACTTTTGCTTGTGTTGTCAGTTTGTTTGTCGGACGACGGGTAATTATGTTAATCACTCCACCAATTGCATCAGAACCATAAAGGGTTGAACCTCCTCCTGGTAAGACTTCTACTCTTTCAACGTTGTCGGTGGTAATCTCTGAAAGGTCAAAGCTACCAGATCCGAGGTTGTTAATTGGTCTACCATCAATCAAGATCAACACTTGTGCTGAGTTAGAACCCCGGATAAATTGACCGCTTAATGCGTTCACTTCTGTCCCAACTGTTCCGTCTGGCAAGATTCCCGGAAGGAAACGCAGTGCTTCTGTGATAGTTTTTGCACCCTGCCCTTCAATTTCTTCTTTGGTAATTACATAAATTGGACGGGTAGAATCTTTCACTGTCCCCTCACGACGGAAGGGAGAGAACACAGGCTGATCTAAGACTTTACCAATGACTGTAATTTCAATATCTGGTTGTTGGGCTGTTGACGCAGCTGGCGTTACATCCACGACTAAACGCCCATCTTTTTGCACTACCGACGTCGTTGGCGCAACGAGTTTCCCTACTACCCGCACTTCAACTGTGCGATCATCAAGCTGGGTGATATCAACTGACTCTATTCCCGGTTGGGGATTCAATGCGTGAAACTCTTGACCATTCGGTAATTGCAACTTTGTGTTTTTAAAATATATCAGCGATTTATTAGCGATCGCTGGAGAGGAAATGATTTGCGGTTTTTCATTAACAGGTGTTATTAAAATGACTTGAATACCATTGTTTATTTTCACAAGCTGTATTTGAGTCACTGGCACAACTGCTTGTTTTGGGAGGGTTTCAGGCTGTGTACTGGGTATTGGCGACTGTACTAAATTAACAGCACTGGTGCTGGGTTGCGCTTTCAATGAGAGCACTGGAACTTCATTCGCATCAGCTAGAGCTATGTATCCCCCACATACCATCTCATAAATTGCGATAAAAATAGATAATTTTGAGAAAAATGCACAATAAGTCATGACACGATTCGTAGACATGAAACTCCTCGTTTTCAGTAAATACAGGTATTCATCTGTGCTATTGAATTTTTGGTTTTTAGGCGCTATATAGCTGCACGCAACGAATTGCTGCGCCTAAATCATGGTGGATACTATTTGGATAGTAGAAAAGATTTTATGCTATTCCTTATAGATACCCGAATTCCTACAGGACACTACGAGATTGAGCATTATGACTAAAAGCTTTGTGAAGTATTTAACTTTACAGAAGATACTAAATTAAATCGATACCTATACTCGAAAAGTCTTTTGATTGGATGTATCATCTGTACCTCGCAGATAAGTGTTTTGTGTCTAGAGTTAATCGGCGGGCATTCTGACTTAGAGACATATGTTATCTTGGTCTCATCACAGTTGCGGGACAGCGTCGGACTTGCACCGAACTTTCCCCCTTGCGCCTGATGGCTATTCCCCATCAGAACCGATAGTCGTGTGTCAGATTAACATATTTACTTTCTGGTTGCAACTTTATGCGGTCACAATTTGCATAATTTTTACAATTCTTTATATCATCTCCGAAACTGTGATTCTCAAGCTGGAAACAATTTGGCGTTGTTAATTCCACACCATTTCTGCCTGAAAAGCTCGACGTTCTGCTCTGTATATCTTTGATGCTGCCAAACGCAGATCTTTAATTTGTGATCCATTGACAAAGTTGATCCCTCGGGTGGATAGATCTACAGACTTGCTCTTTATTGAGGACGTAATTAAAATTTCCGCGAAACGCGAGGCATGTTCGTCAGTTGTGTTAGTATTCAGAGGAATCTCGGTTCCAGTGGGGAACAGCCACTCTTCGGAAACGGGGAAAGTCCGGTGTGAATCCGGCGCTGTCCCGCAGCTGTAATCAAGGCTTTTCTTGTGAGTCAGAACGCCCGCCGAAGTTAAATTGTAAATTTTGTACATCTGCGAGGCACAGATAGGTATTTTTATGAACATTTCTACAATTACTAAGCTTTACATTCTCATAGCCCCACAGGTCAAGACGGTACAGATTAAGGCTTTCTATGAGACGATAGGCGATTAATTCTTGGGAAAAATTGCGTTGTGAAATGCAGCAATGCGATGAGCGTGAGAGCAGAATTTAATTTTCAATTAACTTGTCTGATTATCAATCAACTCCGTATTTTCGCTCAGAATTTAATCGGGGATATGTAATTTATATTCCTAAGTTTCAGCACCTAAGAAAATCGCACTGCTCCATACATAGGGTTTCTCAGTTTTCAAATCACAATCTTTACTAGATTTTTACTCGATTAATGATCATGCCGAAATTCTATCTTCCATAGAGCTGGGAAGATTCCCACTGCTGTTCATCCATTTGTCAAACAGACGGCTCTCCCCAAAGCCAAACAGAAGCCTCAGTCACCTAAAGAGAAAACTATTCGAGGTGTTCAAAACATTGCAATGTCCATGTCTAGGACGATTTCGATAGCAAGTGATCGTCTAAGGAGGTTCATCACCAGATGAAGAGTGAGCAAACCGTTAGCAAGACTTCACGCTCTCTCGTTGAACTGCACAGGCAGTTGAAATTTACTAAGTCAAAGGTTCCTGCTACAAAATTAACGTCCTTAGAGATTCGGGCAACAATTTTATCTCGCTTAGGCGTACAAGATCGTTGAAAACAATGTCAATTTCACTATTTTACAAACACTTCCTAACAAAAAACTGTGACATCATCTGTATTCGTTAGCGAACGCCTGCTTTTTACAAGCGCAACTCCCAACACAGACGCCATCCCCACCATCTTCGCTTTTCCGAATGATTATACTGTAGGGATAACAAGCCTTGGCTATCAAGTAGTGTGGGCAACTTTAGCAATGCGTTCTGATATGCAGGTGAGTCGCCTGTTTACCGATACCCACGAACCACTTCCCAGAAAACCAGAAATACTCGGCTTTTCCATGTCTTGGGAACTGGATTATGTCAATATTTTGAATTTACTGGAATCAATAGAAATTCCTATCAGGGCAACTTCCCGTGATGATCATCATCCCATAGTTTTTGGTGGTGGTCCTGTACTCACTGCTAACCCCGAACCTTTCGCTGATTTTTTTGATGTCATTTTGCTAGGAGATGGCGAAAACCTGCTGGGAAATTTTATTGACGCTTACAAATCTGTTAGAAATGCTTCTCGACAAACTAAACTGCTTGCACTTGCACAAGTACCAGGAATTTATGTACCCAGTTTGTACGAGGTTGAGTATCATGCATCAGATGGATTTGTCAAGTCAGTTCAACCAATCTCTACAGACATCCCTGCCGTGGTGCAAAAGCAAACCTATCGGGGAAATATCCTCTCAACGTCAACGGTTGTGACTCAAAAAGCCGCGTGGGAAAATATTTATATGGTGGAAGTTGTCAGAAGTTGCCCAGAAATGTGTCGCTTTTGTCTGGCAAGTTATTTAACGCTTCCTTTTAGAACAGCAAGTGTAGAAGATTCACTGATTCCAGCCATTGAAAAAGGTTTATCAGTGACAAAACGCATCGGATTATTGGGGGCTTCTGTCACTCAACATCCGGAGTTTGAAACATTACTCGATCATCTGAATCAGCCAAGATACGATGATGTGCGTCTTAGTATTGCCTCAGTACGGACAAATACCGTAACAGTAAAATTAGCCGAAATTTTGGCGAAACGAGATTCGCGCTCGCTCACTATTGCTGTAGAAAGTGGTTCAGAGAATTTACGGAAAATTATTAACAAAAAATTACAGAATCATGAAATTATCCAAGCTGCCATCAATGCGAAAGCTGGTGGATTAACAAACTTGAAACTTTATGGAATGGTAGGAATTCCCGGTGAAGAGCCAGAGGATTTAGAACAAACGGTGGCAATGATGCGTAATCTGAAAAAAACTGTGCCTTCCTTGCGCTTAACATTTGGCTGTAGCACCTTTGTTCCCAAAGCACATACGCCATTTCAGTGGTTTGGAGTCAATCGGCAAGCAGAAAAGCGGTTGCAACTTTTACAGAAACAACTGAAGCCGCAAGGTATAGATTTTAGACCGGAAAGTTATAATTGGTCAATCATTCAAGCTTTGTTATCTAGGGGCGATCGCCGACTATCCCACCTTTTGGAACTTACCCGTGATTATGGCGACTCCTTGGGCAGTTATCGCCGTGCTTTCAAACAACTTAAAGGACAAATACCCAACTTAGATTTCTACGTTCATGATAACTGGTCAACAGATATTGTATTACCTTGGAATCACTTGCTTGGACCTTTACCACAATCCACACTACTAAAGCACATGGCTGATGCTACCAGTTATTTCAACTTACCCCAAAAGGGACTTCAGCCGATGGCGTTGCTGAAAGAGTAGTCAACACCTCTGAATTGAATTCAGGGGCTGACTAAGAAAAAATACGTAGATGATTAACTCTTGCGCTTGAGCTAAATATCTGTGCTGCTATTGCGACATTCACCTCTACTCGGTGATAAAAAATAGCCTTCTGTTGCTCAAATCGATTCCCGATTTGAAGGCATGTTCGTCAGTTGTGTTAGTATTCAGAGGAATCTCGGTTCTAGTGGGGAACAGCCACTAGAGGAAACGGGGAAAGTCCGGTGTGAATCCGGCGCTGTCCCGCAGCTGTAATCAAGGCTTTCCTTGTGAGTCAGAACGCCCGCCGAAGTTGAATTGTCAATTTTGTACATCTGCGAGGCACAGACAAGTATTTTTATGAACATTTATACAACTAGTAAGCTTTACATTCTCATAGCCCCACAGGTCAAAACGCCGCAGATTAAGGCTTTCTGTGAGACGATAGGCGATTAATTCTTGGGAAAAATTGCGTTGTGAAATGCAGCGATGCGATGAGCGTGAGAGCCGATTTAAATTCTCAATTAAATTGGATTATTCTCAATAAATCCTGGATTTTCGCTCGGAATTTAGCCGGAGATAGGTGATTTAAATGCCCAAGTTCCACACTTAACAAAATCGCACTGCTCCCTACATACGGTTTCTCAATATTCAAATCACCTCTGTACTAGATTTTTACTCGATTAATCATCATGCCGAAATTCTATCTTCATAGAGCTGGAATGATTCCCACTGCTGTTCATCCTTTTGTCAAACAGACGACTCTCGCTGAAGCTAAACAGAAGCTCCAGCCACCTAAAGGGAAAATTATTCAAGGTGTTCAAAACATTGCAATGTCGATGTCTAAGACGATTTCGATAGCGATCGCTCGTCTAAAAAGGTTCATCACCAAATGAAGAGTAAGCAAACCGTTAGCGAGACTTAACACTCTCTCGTTGAACTGCACAAGCAGTTGGAATTTAGTAGGTCAAAGGTTCCTCCTACAAAATTCAGAATGAAGAGATTCGGGCAACAATTTTATCTCGCTTAGGCGTACAGGATAGTTAAAAACAATGTCAATTTCATTATATTTTCTAATTGGTTTTATTCTGCTAATGGTGA
>JAQYWO010000370.1 GCA_029379215.1 Rhizonema sp. PD37 | reverse complement strand
ATCGTATTCCATAGTTGCTTAAATTAATATCTATTGTGCTACCTTGGAAGTCTAATATAGTTAAGTCCCTTCTATATTCGTCAAGTCTATTTTGCAAATTTACCAGCATCTGATTCAGTGTATTTAACTCACTGTCTTTATTTCTAACTTTTTCAAAGGAATCACTACCAGATTTTATCTTCGTGAAATAGTTTTGCAAAGAGATATTTAATTTACGACTGTTACTATAAGCCCCAAAAATTTTGTGGCGATAGTAAAATAACAGCATCCAATCAGAAACAAATTTCCCATACAGGTTTAAGGTCTCTTCATCCGGAGATATTATAATAATAACGTGCCAATGAGTATCTTTGGTTGGTTCAAAGGTTAGTTCAAAAATACTTGCTCCCAGAAATTGCCCTTGCCCATCTAAATCTTCTTCCCAAGTTGATTCAGATCTAAAAGATTTATAGCAAACTTGAGCAATTTCTTCATGACTTTTGTTTTTATCTAGTAAGGGTAGCCATCCAGAAAGCATCCAAGTTTGTCCAATAGTACCGACTTGACCTTTTAATATTCGCTCAATTTCAGTTTTAATACCTGCGAAGTATTCAGCTGGTTGAGCGTCAACTTTATTTTTCACAGCACAGTCTATGAGTAATCCATAAGCATCACCTAGTAGTACAGGATAGAAATAGCCTTTATAGTGATCATGCAGATCAATTTCTACAGGTTTATGTTTCAGCATCTGAAGATACTCAGCGTCATAATTCCATTTATCTTCATCAATCAATGATTCTTGAGAAACATATTCTGAAAATTTTTTACGAAAATTTGCTTTGTTCTGCTCAATTTCATCTAGAGTATTGCCTAAGCCATTCCTCAAGTCATAAATAAAAATGTCAATAGTGGGATCAACGATGTCAGTCATTCAAAAATAAACCTAAGTATTTAATTAGGGGATATAATCACAGATATGAATTATTTTTAAGCCTCACTCAAAGACGGCGACTGTTATGTGATAAAAAAACGCCAGGACTCAGATCATACTAAAATCTCTAAAATCGTTTCGTGATAAGGAGTTTAGGGGATTAGCCACAACTTTATCTCAATAATCATCACGAAAAGCTTATGTTTTTGTACATTATTGCGACTAAAGGTATGTTGATAAGCCAAACTCGATTTTGAAACTGCCTCTGTCACTGGGTTTCAAACACCTGAATCCTTATAAAAAAACAACTAACAAGCACATTGTTAAGAAATAAATATTAAGAAGCAGATGTGTTATTTTCCACTAATTTGCTGCTCTAAAAATTTATTTAATCGCTCAATAAATGTTAATTGTTTAGTAGTTTCTAATTGATTTGGACTAGATTGGTAGTTAATACTTGTATTACTGATTTCAAGGGCGTTTTTAAAATCTGAGGGACTGTCCTGGACATATATACGGGAGTGCCGTTCTACTATGTTACTACTTATGTCTAGTCCAAGTTTAACTTCTTGAAACTTTTCATTCAAAGCTTCATTTGCTTGAATTATTTCTAACAACCGGGGTTCTATAAGTACTTCCCCAGCTTCGGGATTAGCTGCAAGCTGTTCAGCAACTTGAGACAAATCTGATAGTGCTGTATCGCTAAGAGGCGTTTCTAAATTCTCTAATGTAAGTAACAGAGCTGATAATGTATTATTAGTGTTTGAACTTGTCATTCGGAAAATTACTCAAATCTTTTAATTACTAGATTAGTATAACTTAGATTAACATCGAAAGAGTTTAGAGGGAGAGCGATCGCCAGAACGCCAAGTTTATAGCCGATAGCTGAAAAAGTTGTATAAAAAAGTCAACATTTTAAAAATTGATTGACATATTATTATTGACAATGCTGATATAGCAGTACTTTCAAAAGTCAAATTGTGTCAACAAGAGACATTATTGACATCCGTACTGACACGAAAGAATCGGTATTACAGCCATTTTAGATATTTTGAAATTGAGTAAATTTGCAAAAAGTCCATTTCAGCCATTCTCAATAGTGGTAAATATAAATACCTAAATGGCTGGAAGCATTGAAATTGCCTTTTACAAGTATAAAAACATACTTAAATACTTAGATACTGAAAATATTTCCTAATAAAAAGTGGGTAAAAATCAGCGATATCGCGGGACTTTTACCCATTTTTGAATCGCTGAAAGTATTGAAAAACGGACTTTTTTTTCCACTCCGGGCGCAAAATCACTATATAGAACCCATTTGACATCTTATGAGGTTTTGAATTAAGGTACTCCTGAGCATCTAAAATTCAATGCTAATGGCGTATTCCAGCGACCTAACTGATGCATAATGGGAAGTTTTTGAACCCTTATTGCTTAAGATCTTACCAACTAAGAAGTAGACTCGACCGACCAACTGGACGAAGCGAGAGATCTTTAATGGAATTCTCTATCAACTGAAAAATGGGTGTAATTGGCAAGACTTACCCAAAGACCTCCCCCCTTATTCCACCCTCTATTGGCACTATAAACAATGGCTTTCTGCAGGGGTATTCGAGGAACTGATGAGTGTCTTACATGGAAAACTGTAACATTTTCGTATGTGATACCATTTCACGAAAATCTTGATACGATTTACTCCCTCTGCTTCTCCTGCAAGCGTAAAATCTGCGGGAGAGAGTACTCTCTCCCGCGAGTTTTACCTAAATGTATCAACTTTAAAGTGAAACGGTATGAATGGTGTATTGGCAGATGTTTTTAAACTGAAGTGAAAAACAGAGCCAGCAGGAAAGATGTCTGGCTCCATTTTGATTAAAGTCTACCTAACAAAAGCGTTTTGTTACCTCTGCAATGCGTTGTCCAAAACGTTCTGAGGTGAGGCGATCGCCTGAATCTATCTGGGCTTCCTTACCGCTCATATCGAGTGGAGATTGACCCATCACACCCAAAAATCCTCCAAGTCGATTCACTCCATCATCTTTACCAAACAAAAAGCTTTGTAAGTCTCCCACGTTTACCCAAATCATACCGTGTTGAGCCGCGTTTGTTACCAAATAGAGGAGTGTACCTTGCTTATCACCACTAGGAGAGCTAGAATGCGTAAAGCCTGCAGCGATTTTGTCTTTCCATCCGTGTCGAAACCAAATTTCGCTAGTTGCATCAATAAATGCCTTGAACTGAGCTGCAACACCACCCATGTAGGTAGGTGAACCGAACACAATCGCATCAGCTTGATTAAGCTTTTCTATTGTTGCATCATCCTTCCAACGACCATGCACAATCTGCTCGCCAACAATCCGCAAAACCTCAACAGTCGTATCTTCAACTTTGCTTGCACCTTCAGCAATAGCTTGAGCCATAAGGTGAGTATGACCAGCACCAGAAAAGTAGACAATTGCTACAGTAGGCATGACAAACTTGTTTAATTATTGTACATCAAATAACCAAGTAATATCATAGAGAGTCTTTGCGATAAAGTGGAAGACAATTTATTTTTGAGTCACGTCGCCCTTGGCGGCAAGAAAGCTCTCGAGAGCGCACGGACAGATTCTTCCCTTGGGAAAAACTTGGACGTACTGTTCTCAACTACGAACCAATTTTTATTTATAACTTATTTACTGAACATGATATTACTTAGTCTGAAAGATATTTTGTACCATTTTTTTGTCTGTACCCGCTGCTGCTCGATCTAACTCAGCAATTTCGCTCTCGTTCAACTGCCAACCTAAAGCACCAATATTGTCCTTTGCCTGTTCGACAGTTTTTGCTCCGGGAATTGGAATACTTTCTTTACAAATGCACCAGTTGATAGCAATCTGTGACATAGTCTTGTTGTTTGATTGAGCAATCTCTTGTAAACAGGCTAAAAGCGGACGGATTCCTGGTAATAGCTGTCTAAACAGTAAGCCTCGTATACCTTTGGGTAATGGACCTTTTTCAGAGTATTTTCCTGTTAATATCCCTAATGCTAGAGGGCTGTAAGCAATTAATCTGATGCCGAATTCATCACAAACCTCTTTAATTCCCAGTTGAGTGACAGGATAAGTGGACAGCAAAGAGTACTGAACTTGCAAAGTAGTAATAGGAACTCCTCGCTCGGCAAATTTTTGCTGCACTCGTTTGAGCCGTTTCGGTCCATAATTAGATAAGCCTACTCCCTTGACTAATCCTTGCTCGTAAAGATCGGCAAGACCATCTAAAAGCCGTCCTTCCTGCCAGGGAGCATAATTAGCTGTTGACCAGTGCATTTGTACTAAATCGACATTTTTGCCCAAACGCTGTGCAGATGCTTTGCAAGCCGATACCATTGAGGAGCTTGTCAATCTCCACGGATAAGCAGCTAGCTTGGTGGCAATACAAATATTTTCTTTGCCCAAACCTTGGTATTCTTGGGAAAATCTTCCTAGTAGTATCTCACTCCGCCCGTTCAGTCTTCCAGTTCCGTAAGAATCACCCGTATCAAATAAAGTCACACCGTTGCTCACACAAAGGTTAAAGACGGCTTGCAACTGGTTATCCATACTTTCGTCATATCCCCAAAGCAGTCGGTTCCCCCAAGCCCATGTTCCACAACCCATCTTTGGAAGGGACAGTTTTTGGCTCATATGCTGTTAATCGCGCTATAGCTAATGGCTGACTGTTAATAGTTTAAGTCAGATGAGGTATAAGTAATTATTTTCTTGCACCACAGAAAGAGTGGGCACTAATTACCTATTATCCGCGTCTATGACTAAGCCTTTGTGAATTACGCATCAGTTTCTCTCTTGGGGCGCATCAAGTTGCTACTTTTTATACTTCATCCTCTAGATTGGACCAATGCTTGTAAACCCTATGACGAATAGATTCCATTATAAAACCAGACGATGGCAAACGTGGGTTGTTAATGCATTGTTTCCGCCTATCGAGCTGCGTTTTACTCTTCAAGGTTGGCAGCGATCGCTTAAACGTCTTTTCCCGCTCCTCATTCTGATATCTTTGATTACTGTTCTGCTTTTGGACAACTTTAACCCTGCGATCGCACAAATACCCCCTCGGGAAATTCGTGGAGTTTGGATGACCAGTAATGATTTTAACACACTCAAAGATCGCGATAAAGTACAAGACGCTATCAGCCAACTGCGAAAGCTGAACTTCAACACGATTTACCCAGTGGTATGGAACTCTGGATATGTGACGTATCCCAGTGCCGTAGCCAAAAATGCAGGTATTCAACCCTTCGTTTTAAAAGGTTCAGATGGACATGATATTCTCGCTAACCTCGTAGCCCAAGCTCATAGTCAAGGCTTGCAAGTCATTCCCTGGTTTGAATTTGGCTTCATGGCTCCCGCAACGTCAGAACTTGCATTGAATCATCCGCAATGGCTGACGCAAAAGCGAGATGGCAGCCAAACTTCGATTAACGATACTGGTGAAGTTGCGTGGCTCAATCCCTTCAATCCCAAAGTGCAGCAATTCATCACCGATCTCGTACTGGAAACAGTGACTCAATATGATGTTGATGGCATTCAGTTTGACGATCACATGAGTTTGCCCTACGAATTCGGCTATGATAAAGACACCGTTGCCTTGTACAATCAAGAAACCAATAGCAATCCCCCCACCGATCCTCAAGATCCGGTATGGGTTTACTGGCGGGCTAATAAAATCACGGCGTTCATGGTACAACTCAACCAAGCCGTGAAAGCGAAAAAAGCCAAAGCGATTTTCTCGATTTCTCCCAATTACTACGACTTTGCTTACAAACTTCACCTGCAAGACTGGCTTGCTTGGTTACGGCAAAATATTGTAGACGAGTTAATTGTGCAAGTTTATCATCCCAATCTTCAAAATTTTATCGAAAAGATTTCTCGCCCAGAAATTAAAGAAGCACAACAAAAAATTCCTACTGGAATTGGGATTATGACAGGGTTGAGAAATAGCCCGGTTCCAATACAACAAATTAAATCTCAGGTACGGGCTGCCCAAGAACGTAATTTGGGCGTATCTTTCTTCTACTACGAAAGCCTTTGGAATTCCGCCCCTGAACCTGTGGCTGCAAGGCAAGCTGAATTTCAGACTATCTTCTTTACTCCTGCAATCCGTGCTAGAGTTGAGCCGCTTTAAATTTATGGCAGTACTTCAAGAACTTCCCTGCATTAGGCGATACTAAAAATGTTGATTTAGATTGATTGACTTCGGTTTTTGATAAGCTAATAGCTTGTGCTTTGGGAAGGCAGACTGAAGTTCCTAACATCAGAATTGCCAGTGTCAATTTCCATGCTTTCATGACTATTTATCTTTACATCCCCTCCAAAGCAAGCAGGGAGGGGATAAAGGGGTAGGGTTTTATGCAACATGAATGATAACTAATTAACCGAACTTGATATCATTAGGAGATACGAATTTATTTAAGTGCAATTACGCAATTGGTAATTTTTTTACTTCTGTGGAGTAATAATGTAATGTCCTTGTAGGGTGTATAACGGCTACAATAAATTGCGCGACGAAATAAATCGATACTGCTGTCACGCACCGATAGATAAGAATAGTACCGTACTCTCGTCTAACAGTACCTTTTATTATTTGCATAATAAAAGCTTCTCTACAAATCATAAATATACTTATGCCTGACTCCAGTCCTCAATATATGCATTAAAGTTTTCAACCACCAGGGGTTGATTGCGGAAAAATATGGATAAAATGTTGGTATCAACCAAGGCTGGTTTCACCGCTTCTTCTCCCCAAAAAAGCCTGCTGACGACGTGTAATTATTTCTTCATTTAAGTCAGCAAATGTTTCATCTGACATACCGTCCCAGGAACCAGCGAACTGCATAATTTTTTCAGGCGTACCAATAGAAGCCTCTACACAGACTCGAAAATAATGAATAAAATTATATAATTCTTCCAGCTTTTCTTCGGGAATGAGATTGATCTCTGATAAAAGCTTTATACGTAAATTTGAAGTTTCCATCTATCAATTTGTTTTTTAGTAGTTAAGTGATAAAGTATTATATTCCATAAAAAGATGAGCATTTGAAGTATCTGACGGTTCTTGTCAGCTTTTGGTGATCAACACGGGAACTCGTTTTAAGGCAGAGGGCAGCTATGTGGGAGAAAAAAGAAGGTGTAAATTGGCAGTGTCAACCAACGAACGCATAGCTTTTTGGGGTTTCATTTTCGCAATAAGGCGTTGGTGCAAGATTTGAGGTATGGTGTATAAAGACTCAAATTGATTGGTGATGCCTGCTGCGTGTATAGCGATGCCTTTGGCAACGGTTTAAGCCGTATCGCTCTTTGAGGAAAACTTTTTGGTTTACTGTTTATTTGATTTAATTCAATATTACCGCAGATATATAAAACAGCAGCAATCAATGGAGTCTACAATGAAGGTAGACTTTTGGTTGACTGCTACTAATTGATGTCTAATTTAATGTGTATACGGTGTACTTTATAACTTTTCTACAAAAAAAAATGTAGCCAAAGTTACAAATCATCAAAAGTACCAAATAAGTAGGAAGTTAGCGATCGCCTCCTGTAGTGGGTAGTTTACACAGCAACCATCACATCAGATGCTTTAACAATAGCGATCGCTTGTCCACCCTCAACAAGCTGGAGATTATCTGCCGATGACTTGGTGATAATTGCTGCCACTTCTACCCCTGGCGTAATTTCGATAATCACCTCAGTGTTAACGGCTCCTGTATTGATTTTAGTGACTGTTCCTTTGAAAGAATTACGAGCGCTAATTAGCATATCCTTATACTCCTTAATTACAAGGCTGTGTTTGACGACTAATACCGTGGTTGGAACCGTTTTTTGAATGATGAGAACGAGGCATAACTCTACACACAATACCAATCCTTAAATTGAAACAGTTGCCAAAATGCCTGGAGTCAGGATTGATGAGTAAGTAGTCCCATCAGGCAGGAAATACAACAGCAATCAGCAATATAGCGCATTACATACATAATTATCTCACCGCTCTTAGCATGTACCCCTCTCTCAAACTTGGGCTATCCATTACCCGCATCTTTCTTAACAATCGCAAAAATCATATGGAGAAAGGG
>JAQYWO010000369.1 GCA_029379215.1 Rhizonema sp. PD37 | reverse complement strand
TCGGTGGAAGAGGAGGAGGAGCATCTCCCGAACGGAAAAAGTTTCCTATCGGTGGGAGAGGAAGTAGGGCAGCTACCGAACGGAAAAAATTTCCTATCGGTGGAAGAGGAGGAGGAGCATCTCCCGAACGGAAAAAGTTTCCTATCGGTGGACATGGCGAAGAGTTTGGCAGAACAGTACAAAGTTAGCGATCGCACAATCAGGAACGATGCCCAGTTTACATCTGCATTGGATACTATCGCCCAAGCACTTGGCGACGAAGTCAAACATTCCATCCTCACCCGTACCACTGGGATATCAAAAAAAGATGTTCTATCTCTAGCTAGAGTTGTACGCAATGAAGGGAAAGAAACGGCGAAAAAACTACTGAATAATAAACTTAGTAAATGTGATATTGTTCAACAGATTAAAAATAAACAGCGAGTTCCAAACCCACATTATGTTGGCGAAGTATGCACAATTACTCCTAAAGGTGATAAAGAGTTAAAACAATTTTCTGGGTGTTGGGGCATAATTTTAGAGGTGAATCCTCATAGTTGTGCTGTTCGGACTTGGAAAATGGACTCTCTCACCGTCAAACCGGAAAATTTGGAACCAATAAATGGTGTGTGCAAAGATACAGCTTCCCAAAATTGCACTCGCATTCAACGGTTAGCCTTTAAGGTTCGCGAAGATTACGAACCTACCCATATGGCTGTACTAGAAGCACTCTCAAGAATACCTGATCCATCCTATCTGACATCCAAACAGGAACGAATGTTAGCTTTTCTCGAACAGGAATACGAGTTGCAATCACTAGATTGAAAAATGTATTAACCTTATCATTCTCGCAGTTTATTAGAAAAGATTATCAACTAAGACTAAAAATGAAGCTTGATTTGCCGATCAAGAGCGAGAATAAACCAAACTCGAATGCGAGGATTACTCCCCTTGGGCATTCAAAGCACCTTTTGCGTAGATTAATATCATGTTCGGTAAATGAGTTATAAATAAAAAATAGGTTCGTAGTTGAGGACAGTTCGGAGGAGGGTTTCCCTCCGAAAGAATCTGTCCGTGCGCTTTAGCGCTCTCAACAGTTTAAGAGCGCTAAAGCGCAGCTACAAACATTATTTTAAGTGTTCAACCGAACATGATATAAAGCGTCATCACCAATGTATATATCTGCGTTGAATAGTCAGTACCCATACATGAACTCTTCAATTCTTTGACACAACTCTGCAATATTAAGGTTTTAAGTTAAGAATAAGCTAATATGTATTTATCTATATTAAATTTTTTTCTCCCTTTGTGATGTATGACGAGCCTAATACCAATTCTGTATGAAAATGCGCTCCCTTAAAATCCCCTGGTTAACGTCGTCCCCCCGATGTCTTAGGGGAATTACAGTTTTTTTATATTGGAGCTTCATAAAGAAATGGTATAAGTAGTTATGTTTATTTTTACCGACTTACTTAATTGAATCGATATTATCGTTCATTTTTCTTTAAAATATGTCTAAAAATTCTCCAAATTCCCGCGAATCGACAGAACCCAACTTTTTGATTGAGGGACTGAAATCTGTAGGTTTAAGTTTAATTCTTGCCTTTGGTATTCGCACATTTGTAGCTGAAGCCCGTTATATACCTTCTGGTTCAATGGAGCCCACACTCCAAATTAATGACCACTTGATTGTTGATAAAATTAGCTACGACTTTAGTTCTCCAAAACGTGGTGATATTGTTGTTTTTAATCCCACAAAGAGACTAGAAGCAGAAAACTATCATGATGCTTTTATTAAGCGTGTTATTGGGTTGCCGGGAGAAACAGTCGAGGTCAAGAATGGAAGAGTTTACATTAACGGCTCTCCAATAAAAGAAAATTATATTGAAGCCAAACCTGATTATCAATGGGGTCCTCAGACTGTCCCTGCTAATTCTTATTTAGTTTTAGGAGATAATCGAAATGATAGCTACGATAGTCATTATTGGGGGTTTGTTCCCCGCGATAAAATCATTGGTCGAGCCATAATTCGCTTCTGGCCCATGAACCGAATTGGAGAATTCAACAGACCAGTGTATGTTTCAAAATCAGGGGAAAAATGAATTATAGAAGCGCAGAATTAAAAAGTAAAAAGAGAATACCCATAATTAAAATCAATACTCGTGAATGAAATTCTCAAGCTGCTTTTGGGGAGAGAATTTCTGAATCTTTTTTCAAGCCTCTAATTTCGGAATTGTGAGTGGTTTTTTTCGTTTAAATTTAAGCATTTTAATTTTGACAGGAGACTAGGGGATATTGACTGCAATAAATAGTTTGCCAGACTATGAATGCTAGGGTAAGTGAATAAGTCAACAATTTTCAGGCAAGGATAATCTGAAGATAACAAGTGATGAACCTGCACGACTAAGAGTGAGTTATCGCCAACTTCAAAAAAGTCCATAGACAAATACATCAATAAATATCATTTGCAAGAAATTTTAAGATAAGCTGCAATATATTCTCCGTAAGTATCACGCAATATTTGTTCTCGGAATTTGAATCCTAATGTTTTCCCTCGACAGGATAGAGATCCGCACAAGCATCCAAGCACAGCAATTGATTCATACTCAGTGGTTTCATAGTCCCAGGTAATCTCCTCACCTGCTTCGATATCCTCTAAAGCAATGAAGTCATATCCTCCAAATTGATTGTTTCTGACCCCAGTATTTGGATCGCAAGAATGGTTAATGACCACAGCAGGCTCATCTAGGTTTACATGCAAATTAAAATCCATCTGAAAGGAATAAATTGTTCGTTCTGGAACTTCTTCAATTGGGATACCCATGACAACGGTTTCCCCTTGAACAAATTTTTTTGTAGCAAATACTCCTCGTCCTTTTACTGTTTGCTGAATAGTGACATGAGAATTGAGCTTTGCAGTTGAAATAGGGAAACCAAGGGGGTGTAACAAATAGTTTGCCATACTATGAATGCTAGGGTACGTGAATAAATCCACAATCTTCAGGCAAGGATAATCCGAAGACAACAAGTGATGAACCTGCACGACTAAGAGTGAATGACCGCCAACTTCAAAAAAGTTATCGTGGATGCTGAGTTTTTCACGATTTAAAACCTGTCGCCAAGCAGCGGCAATTTTTTCTTCTGCTTGATTGCAGGGAGAGGCATATACGGCAGATGAGAGAATCGTGGGGACGGGTAATGCTTTTCGATCAACCTTGCCATTGGGGGTTTGTGGAAATTGTTCTAGGGTGACAAAAGCACTGGGAATCATATACCCTGGAAGTCTTTGTTTTAAATAGTTACGCAAATCCCAGATTTGACAATCGGCAAATTGGGGTGTCAAGTAAGCGACCAATCCCAAGCTACCATTCTCTTCTGACCGTGCTACCACCATGACGTTCTGGACATTGGGATATTGACCTAGCACTGATTCAATTTCTCCCAACTCAATGCGGAAGCCACGAATTTTGACCTGATAATCAAGGCGTCCTAATAACTCAATATTGCCATCGCTCAAGTAGCGAGCCAGATCCCCTGTTTTGTAAAGACGGGTGCCTAATTCATTGCTGAGACTGAAATGATTACGGATGAATTTCTGCTCGGTCAACTCTGGTTGATTGAGATATCCGCGAGCCAGACCCATACCACTAATATAGAGTTCGCCTGGAACACCGATAGGAACTGGCTGGAGATTTCGGTCTAAAACGTAAATTTTTGTATTAGCAAACGGCCGTCCAATTGGTACTAGCCCATCAACAGATAAATTAATTGAAGTATTTTCAAAATATAAACTATCAATGGTAGCTTCAGTTACCCCATAACCATGAATCAAACGAGTCTCTGCACCTAAAAAATGTTGAAATTGTCGATACTCCTGTACATACCAACTATCCGAACCTACTATTATCAACTTCATAAAGCTCAGGTTCTGCTGTGTTTTCTCCAGGTACTGAATTAAATTCCGCAAAACAGGTGGCACAAACTCTGCACAATCAACCTTTTGTTTTTGCATCAATTTATATAGCTTTTCTGGTTCTAAAAGCCACTCTCGCGGACAGATGACTAATTTAGCTCCAGAACAAAGCGCACGAACTATATCCCCAGAAAAAACATCAAAAGAGAAACTTGCCATTTGTAAATGACTACATAGAGAGCGAAGTTGATAGGCCTCTTCCCAAGCTATATAGGCATTAACCAAATTTCGATGAGTTACCATTACTCCCTTAGGCTTACCAGTAGAGCCAGAAGTATAAATTACATAGGCTAAGTTCTGAGTTAGCGCTTTGGAAACCGGATTTTGCTCACTTTGGCAAGAAATTTTTTCCCAGTCTGTATCCAAGCAAATTACTTGAGCTTGATGTTCGGGCAATTGATTCACTAACTTATTTTGAGTCAACAGTACTGATACTTGTGAATCACTCAACATAAAGCTCAAGCGTTCTTTGGGATAATCTGGATCTAACGGTACATAAGCTCCACCCGCCTTAAGAATACCAACTAGTCCTACCACCATCTCTAAAGAACGTTCTACACATAACCCGACTAGTACATCAGCCCCCACACCTAAAGAGCGCAAATAATGTGCTAACTGATTAGCTTGAGTGTTCAACTGTTGATAAGTCAGTTTTGAAAAGCCAAACACCACAGCCACCTCGTCGGGTGTATGCTTCACTTGCATCTCAAACAATTGATGCAGGCAATTATTTTGGAGATTCTTACTTTGAGTACAATTCCATTGCACTAGTATTTGATTTTCTTCAGATAGTGTTAACAATGGCAAGTCTGACAACCGCTTTTCCAGATTAGCAATAATACCTTCTAGCAAAACCTGAAAGTGTCCTGCCATCCGCTTAATGTTGCTAGCATCAAATAAGTTAGTGTTGTATTCAAAGTTGCAAGTAATACCGTTTGCTGTTTCTTCTAAACTCAGCGTCAAATCGAACATTGCCGTTTCGGTTTCTACTGGCATTAATTCCAACTTTAACCCTGTCAGTTTTTGCGCCGCAGCTAACTCGTTTTCCATGGCGAACATTACCTGAAATAGTGGGTTGCGGCTAATATCGCGTTGCAATTCCACCTCCTCCACTAGTTTCTCAAAAGGTAAATCTTGATGGGCATAAGCGGAGATTGTCACTTCGCGCACTCGTTGCAGCAGTTCCCTAAAACTGGGATTGCCACCTAAATCAGTACGCAGCACGAGGGTATTGACAAACATACCAATTAATGGTTCTAATGCTTGACGGTTGCGGTTAGCACTGGGAGAACCAACAACGATATCATCTTGTTGGCTATAGCGATGCAACAGTACTTGAAACGCTGCCAATAGTGTCATAAACAGCGTCACACCTTCCCTCTGCGCCAGTACTTTCAGTTCGTCAAGCAAAAATTTAGGAAGTTCCAAGACCTCTTTTTTGCCATTAAATGTCTGTATTACTGGACGCGGGTAGTCAGTTGGCAAATTTAAAACCGAACTATTAGCTAGTTGCTGCTTCCAATAGCTTAAATGTTCTTCCAGTATCTCTTTTTGCAGCCATTGACGCTGCCAGACTGCAAAATCCGCATACTGAATTGGTAGATCGGTTAGAGGGGAAGGTCGATCCTGGCTAAAAGCGGAGTACAGAGCAGTTAATTCTTTGAGTAAGATTTCGAGCGACCAACCATCGGCAGCAATGTGGTGGAGGGTGAGCAAGAGGATGTGATAGGTTTGTGAGGGATTGAGGCGATCGCAACTTGTGGCATCAAGGGAGAAAGGAGATTGACCGAGATCCAGCAAAGTCGCTCGCAGCATCGAGTCGTGTTTGAGGTCAAACGGAATTGTTGCTTCAGCCGCAGCAAGATGCTTCACTTCCAGCCTAATTTCTTCTGGTTCCCCAGAACTTAAGTCAACCACAGGTAGAGCGATCGCCATCCGGGAGTGAATCACCTGGTAGGGAATACCGTCATCTGTGCTAAATGTAGTCCGTAGACTCTCATGGCGATTCACAATTTCCTGTAAGGTTTGGTGTAGTGCTGTGACCTTGAGAGAGCCACTAAACACCAAAGCCATCGGCAGATTGTAGGCAACACTGCTACCAAACCGATCTAAAAACCACAGTTGTTGCTGTGCAAAAGATAGGGGGAGCTTACTTTCTCTTCGTACAGGTTCAATCTTGAGTGATGTCATGCCAAATTGTTCCTGCTGCAAGCAAGATTCAATCGCCTCTGCCAGCGCTGCAATGGTTGGATGTTTAAAAATGGGCAGAATCGGTAACTCTGCACCAAACGCTGTGTTCGCACGGGAAATCACCTGGGTTGCTAGCAGGGAATGTCCCCCCAGTCCAAAGAAATTGTCATGAATACTAATCTGCTCTCGCCCCAATACGTCTAACCAAATCTGAGCCAACCGCTGCTCGATTGGGGTGCGGGGAGCGACAAATGGCTTGGTGGATTCTTTGGAAAGGTTTGCCAATAACGGTAATTGCTGCTCGTCCGTCACGAACACTGGCAAATCTAAGAGTTGCTGATGGGGATTTTCAACCAGATTGATTAATAACTCTTGAAAATCTTCTAATAATTTTGCAATTGCCGAGGGCGTAAATAGCTCGGTTTTATATTCTAAATATCCTGTGAGTTGATGAACAGGTTCCTCTAGGGAAATGAGAGATAAAAATAAGTCAAAATTAGCGGTGCCATTGGAGAGAAACTGCGACTCAATCCTTACTCCAGGAAGCATCAGAAGTTCATTAGGCGTATTTTCCAACCCCAACAGAACCTGATACAGCCGCTTATGAGCAAGATATGACGTGTCTGCCAACAGTTGTAGCGGCATATCCTGGTGTTGGAATCCATCTAAAACAACCTGATGGATTCTGTCTACTAAATCTAGAAAGCTCGGATTTCCAGATATATTGGTTCGTACTGGAACAACTGTATTGAAAAACCCAATCAATCCCTGAACTTTACTTATATTGCGACCCGCTTGGGTAGAACAAACAATAATATCCTCTTGTTGCGTATATTTATATAGCAGTACATTTAATGCCGTTAACAGAACAACAAACAACGTCACCCCTTGGCGATCGCCTAGTTGTTTGAGGGCAGCTGTTAGATGGGGGGAGAATTCTACAGGCTGACGCTCACCCTTGTAGGTTGTGCTGGATGCTTGCACTTGAGGTAGCTCAAACGGCAGGTTCAGAGTCGGCAAGTCACCTGCTAACTGCTGTTGCCAATAGGATTTCTGGGATTGTAAAATCTCACCCGTTAGCCATTGCCGTTGCCAGTGAGCAAAGTCAGCATACTGGATTGGCAAGTCGGGTAATGAGGGTGGCTGACTTATGGAAAAGTCTTTATAAAGAATGGAGAGTTCTTTAGTAAACACACTTTGAGACCATCCATCATAGATAATATGATGAATGGTCATCAGTAGCACGTATTTCTCTTCAGTTAACTGGAGTAATTGAAACCGCCACAGCGGCCCTTGGGCTAAATCAAACGGCTTACTAATTTCATTCTCGGTAATACACTGATACCGCGCTTCTTGCTCTGCTGAAGCTAGCTGCCGCAAATCAGTCACTGGTAACTTCAGCTCACAAGTTGGGGTTATAACTGAGACAACCTGTGTACCGACTGACTTAAAGGTGGTTCTTAGAATGTCGTGACGACGAACAATCTCCTGTATACTTTTCTCCAGTGCATACAGATCCAGAGAGCCATTTATGCAAAAGGCAAACGGCATATTATAAACCGTATTATCCCCACCCAACTGGTTGAGCAACCACACCCGCTCCTGACCAAACGAAAGCGATAGGTTCTGAGATCGAGCGATCGCTTGCAACCGCGAACCCTTGCGATAGGTCGTTAAGAGGGATTGAACGGCTTTCCAGCGTATTTTTCTATTATGTTCAGAGCGATTTACCACCGAAACCTCCAGTCATGCTTATAAATGCATTGCCAGATATATTTCTGCATAATTTTGACTCGTTCGCGGGTTTGACTTAGATGAAAATTAGGCGTTGCAATTTTTCTCGTCTTCTATAAGGAATATATTCTTTCCCTAAAAATAATATCTTTTGAAACGGGAAAAGG
>JAQYWO010000368.1 GCA_029379215.1 Rhizonema sp. PD37 | reverse complement strand
CGACGCATTCTCGTTGATACACAAGATCATCAATTTGTACAGTGCGTAAGTCCTATATATTTACTTTTGTTTAATCCCTCTAATATTCTTGATTTTTCTGATTTATCCTTTTCTCGCTCCATGAATACAGCCTAAATAAATTTCCTATCCAGCGTTGGTATTTTCCCGTGGCAGAGCCGCATTAAAAACTTGTTGTGCAGTCAGGTTTAATTGAGGGAATGTAGGAGAAATAATTAAATCATTACCCGTGAACTTAGTAACTGTGTATTCATCCCCAACAAGTTGACATACCGAGAAAGTAGGCTGTTTTGGGTCTCCGATAAATTTTTTACCCCCCAACCCTTTATAATCAGCAATCCAGAACTCAGGAATGCCCATCTCTTCATAATCAGCAAACTTTTTATGGTAATCGTCACGCCAGTTGGTAAGGCAGCGCGTTGGTGAGCCAGCGTTGTAGGAGGGTTTCCCGACAGAGGCGACTGGCGAAAGGGTTCCCCGGCTTGAAGCGCCTGCCGTACTAACTACTTCAACTACTAAGGGTACAGATTCAGCCTGAGTGACTATTGACTCTTTTTGAAAGAGAGGTTCGTTATCAAGATTGTCAAGGTTTAATAACAATACGTCAGGTGAGTAAACTGATTTGGCGGATGGTGTTTTAACAAACGCAGTTTTGGGGATGGTGTAGGGTAGCTTTAGTTGCCTGAACTCCACGGCAATTTCTACGGCTAAAAACCCAACAACTTTTTCATGGTCTCCGGTAGGTGGTGCCATCTCAATAATTACTCCGTCGTGTAGTTCGTACTGCTTCCCGTCGTTTGGGTACCATTCGATAAATTCTTCGTAGGTTACGGGCTCCCTTAGGGTTTGAGCCATAGTTAGAACCTCCACATATATTTGACTTTAACATTCCGCGATTAAACCGGAGATTCTGTAACCAAATCATCTCGATTTTGGGTTCCCCAGAGTGACAGGGGGTTTAAGAGAAGCCGTAAAAAAGTGAGCAACACACAGATCAGAACTGCATAAGTCACATTGGATGAAATCTATTAAGGGTTGGTCGTGACAGTCAGGATGAACTTACTGACATCAAGATGAAAATCGAAGGAGATTTACCTATGGACTGGACAGATGGCACGCAAGCACGACGTCTCATGGAAATGACCATCATTTTCAGCGTCATTGGATGACTTTGCAAGCACAGCCATTTTCAGCAGTTTTCTCAGCAAAATACGGGAACGAGAGGCTGTAATCGCTGGCTACTTTACGAGTCTTTAAAAGACAAATATTTTTTAGGAGGTTATCAGCTCATGACTATTAGTACATATCAAAATCTATTCGATGCGTTTTCCAAGCCATTAGTAGAAGCTTTCAAAAATCAGCCACGAGATCGATCTCCTTCTCCTATAGATCCCAAAGAACTACGAGATCAATTTGAGCAATGGTTAAGAGAAAACAGTAAAAAGATGTCTCAAGTTATCGCAAAATCATGGTTGCAAAACGATCCAGAGGGAGCGCAGATTAGGCAAGTAATTCTTAGCAGTGAGCCAGAGAAAATTAAGGATTTCTTAAAGGAAAAATATAATATTGATATTGAAAGTGTTTTAGGAACATTAATAGGAAGCCCGGTAAAAGTCAAGGTAGATTGGGATACCTTTGGTGGGAGTACATCTGAATTTCCCAGTGGGGGAGTATATGTTTTACCTTATCCTCCACGACCTGCTGAAGTCACAGATACTCAATTACAAAGATGGATAGACGATAACGATCCAAGCCCCTCGCATCAATTCCCTGCTGATCCCTATATTCCTCTAACTATGTGCTGAAGTTTTTCTAATTAACCCGAGTTGCTAGTTAGGCACTTATAAGTAATAAAATATCCAGCACAGAGGGCTGCAACTGTC
This sequence comes from Rhizonema sp. PD37, assembly GCA_029379215.1. Taxonomy (GTDB): domain Bacteria; phylum Cyanobacteriota; class Cyanobacteriia; order Cyanobacteriales; family Nostocaceae; genus Rhizonema. The sequence continues at coordinate 6,154 of JAQYWO010000368.1, read as the reverse complement.
TCAATGCAAAGATTTGGCAGAATAAATAAATTAGACGGCTGGATATTTTATTCTTTGGATCTCCCTGATGCTGGAATGCGTTTGCGTGTGGTCATTGATGCAATAAAATCCCCTTCAAGAATAAAAATTAAAGAGGTAGATGCGTTTAGGAAATAATTGCTGTTTATACGAACACTGAGGATCTTCTTGATTAATACTTTGACTTTTTTATTTATTAATACAAATCTTCAAAGCAAACTTTAGGTTTTAGATATCACCAACTATGAATATTCACACTTTTGTCGCCATGAGCAGAAGAATAGAGCGAAAGCTTGAATGAAAATCAACCCAACTCTTCTCCAATGAGGATGTAATATGAAACTGGCAATGTAGGTATGTAATCACCAATGCTTAAAGGATATCAAATCATTGACGCTGATTCCCACGTACTTGAACCAAATGATATGTGGGAAAAGTACCTCGAACCAGCTTTTAAAAGTCATGCACCGTCGCTGGACATGAAAGTTAGAGGAGAGGAAATTTTCGATAAGCTATCTGCTCAGATGCAAAATGCAGGAGCCAAGAAAATCACAGAGGATCGTCCTATGTCTGTGATCCATTGCTTTGACTCAGAGTCACAGGTTAGAGCAATCAAGCAAATGGGAGTCGATGTTTCGTTTCTTTATCCTACTACTGGACTATGGCTCTTAGCAATCAATACAATGCCCCCCCAACTAGCCGGAGCACTTACCCGCGCCTACAACAATTGGTTACAAGACTTTTGTAGCTACGATCCGCAAATTCTCAAAGGAGTGGGAACAATTAATCTTCATGCTCCGGAAGAAATGGTGCCGGAATTGCATCGAGTCGTGGAGTTTGGTTGGAAGGCAGTTGTGTTGCGTCCCAACCCAGTCAAGGGGAGATTGCTAAGCGATCCCGCCTATGAGCCATTTTGGACTGAGTGTGAGCGACTGGGAATCGCTGTCAGTATCCATGAGGGCACTCATTGTCGCTTGCCAACAACTGGAATGGATCGGTTTAACACTCGTTTTGCCATGCACGCTTGTTCTCATCCGATGGAACAGATGATGGCAATGTTGGCGTTGATCGAAGGAGGTGTATTAGAGCGCCATCCCAAGCTGAGGGTAGGATTTTTAGAGGCAGGCTGTGGCTGGTTACCCTACTGGCTGTGGCGGTTGGATGAAGAATACAAGAACTTACACTGGGAGGTTGCCGACAACGTTAAGATGAAGCCTTCAGAGTATTTCCATCGTCAGTGTTTTATCTCGATTGAGCCAGGGGAACCTTATATCGCTCAAATTATCCAATACATCGGCTCTGATAACTTACTTTTTGGTTCTGACTATCCCCATATAGATCATCGGCCAGATATTATCGAGGTAGCCGTAGCACTTCAGGAACAGCTACCCAGGCAAACTGTGCAAAAGCTACTATGGGATAACGCGGTTCGTTTCTACGGACTTGAGTAAAACGCAAAAATTACTTGAACTTGGCTATGGATATTTTGGGCTACCAAGCTAGGGAATTGCTTTATGAAAGTTATAACTCGTTGGTTTATAGTGCCTCCCACAAAGCACATAATCAACCAGTTATCCTCAAAATGCTTAAACAAGCTTATCCGTCTCCAAAAAGAATAGCTGAGTTCAACCGGGAATATGAAATCACAAAAAATCTCACTCTGACAGGCGTGGTGAATGCATACAGCTTGGAAAACGAGCAGCATCGGTGGGTAATAGTTTTAGAAGATTTTGGCGGTAAATCTCTCGCTCGGTCAATGCAGAACAAAAATTTTACCGTGACCGAGTTCTTGTCCATTGCCCTTCAGGTTGTTGAGATTCTGGGTCAAGTGCATGAACGATACATTATTCACAAAGATATTAACCCGTCTAACATCGTTTGGAATCAGGCAACAGGTCAGATCAAACTCATTGACTTTGGCATCTCGACGGAACTCTCACAAGAAGTGACAACTTTCCGCAACCCGAATTTGTTAGAAGGAACACTAGCCTATATGTCCCCAGAACAGACTGGGCGGATGAATCGGGCAATTGATTATAGAACAGATTTTTACTCCTTAGGGGTAACCTTCTACGAATTACTGACGGGTCAGTTACCCTTCCCTACTCATGATGCATTGGAATTGGTGCATTGCCATATTGCTAGACAACCTCTATTGTTGAACGAACACAGACTTGGGATTCCCTCAATCATTTCCGAGATAGTGCTGAAGTTAATGGCGAAAAACGCTGAAGAACGCTACCAATCAGCTTATGGTCTCAAGACGGATTTGGAGAAATGTCTGCGGCAGTGGCAGACTGTAGGGCACAACTCTTTCCCGCTTGGTCAACAGGATGTTTCAGGTAGATTCCAAATTCCGCAAAAGCTATATGGACGGGAACAGGAAATTGACACGTTGCTAGGTGCTTTTGAGCGAGTTAGCCACGGAGCCTCTGAAATGATGTTAGTGACAGGATATTCCGGCATTGGCAAGTCGGCTGTAGTACAAGAAGTTTATAAACCGATTACAGAAAAGCGGGGATACTTTATCTCTGGTAAATTCGATCAATTCCAAAGAAATATTCCCTATGCTTCATTAGTTCAAGCTCTTCGCTCCTTAATTCGGCAACTGCTCGCTGAAAGCCAAGTCCACATAGACACTTGGCGTGAAAAACTGTTAGCTGCTCTTGGCTCGAACGGTCAAGTGCTTATTGACGTCATTCCTGAAGTAGAACTAATTATCGGTCCGCAACCAGCAATACCGGAACTGGCTGCAGTAGAAGCTCAATATCGTTTCAATTTGGTTTTTCAAAATTTTATTCGAGTGTTTTCACAAGCCTCACACCCCTTGGTTATCTTCTTGGACGATTTACAGTGGGCTGATGGGGCTTCGTTGAAATTGATTGAACTGCTGATGATGACCGTAGAGAGCCATTATCTGTTGCTCATTGGTGTCTATCGAGATAACGAAGTGATTGCAACCCACCCTTTGCTATTAACATTAGATGAAATCAAGAGGGTGGGAGCAACTGTTAATCACGTTGTGCTGACAGCGTTAGACCTGCCTGATGTTACTCAGTTAATCGCCGACACCCTTAACTGCTCGCTAGGAAGAGTCAGATTGCTATCAGAACTAGTGTTGGCTAAAACCAATGGTAATCCCTTTTTTATAAATGAGTTTTTGAAGTCACTCTATGCCGAAGAACTGTTGGCATTTGACTTCCAGCAAGGCCGTTGGCAATGGGATTTGGCGCAAATTCAGGCGCGAGACATTACCGACAATGTGGTCGAACTGATGGCTGGTAAGCTGCGAAAGTTGAGAGAGGAGACACAACAGGTTTTGCAACTGGCCGCCTGTATTGGTAACCAGTTTGAACTCCAGACTTTGGGGATTGTTTGCGAAAAATCAACCCAAGTAACGGCAGCTAACCTGTGGGCTGCGATAACGGAAGGTTTGGTCTTGCCTTTAGGGGATGCTTACAAGTTGATAGACCTGGACGTTGAGGGGTTGATAGATGAGGTTGCAGTTGAATACAAGTTTGCTCATGACCGCATCCAGCAAGCAGCCTATTCCCTGATCCCTGAAGCAGAAAAGCAATTTGTACACTGGCAGGTGGGACAACTGCTGCTACGGAACACACCGTTAAACGAGCGAGGTCAGAAAATCTTTGATATCGTTAACCAACTTAACCAAGGACGCGATTGCCTCACAAACTACACAGACCGGGATGATCTAGCTCAATTAAACCTTGTGGCGGGACAGAAAGCGAAGGCATCGGCAGCCTATCAATCGGCTTTCAATTATTTGCTAATCGGTATCGAACTAATTAACTTCCCGGATCTCGCCTCATCAAATAGAGGAAATAGCTGGCTGCAGCAGTATGACTTAACACTAGCACTGTATCTGGAAGCAGCAGAAACAGCCTGCCTTTGCGGCTATTTTGAGGAGGTGGAGCAATGGATTGAAATAATACTGCAACAAGCCAGAAACCAGCTAGATTCAGTGAAAGCCTATGAAATAAAAATTCAATCTTATGTTGCACAACACAAATTATCAGAAGCGATGAAGATTGGATTAGAAGTGTTACAAATTTGGGGACTGGAGTTGCCAGAAAAACCAAGTCAGAAGGATTTGTTATATCGTTTGGAGGAGATAAAGTCCGATTGGGCTGGGCAGAATATCGAGAATCTAATTCATCTGCCGAAAATGAAGGATACTAAAAAGCTGGCTTTAATGCCGTTCTTATTTCTAATAGCTAGTGTTGCCTCTGTAGGATTCCCTGAACTTTTCTCTCTTCTTATACTCCAATTGGTTAAGATTTCGCTTAAGTTTGGCAATACGTCTTTCTCTGCTCCTGCCTATGCCGCATATGGAATCCTTCTATGTGGGGTAGCAGAAAATATTGAAGCTGGCTATCAATTTGGGCAACTCGCATTGAATCTTTTGAAACTACTCGATAGTAAACAATTCGAGGCGAAGACAGTCTATATATTTAATACCTTCATCAGACATTGGAAAGAGCATACCCAGAAATCATTAAAACCTTTTCTAGAGGTACACCAATGCGGACTGGAAATAGGAGATATGATTTGGAGTCACCTAGCTCTCTTCATGTACGCTTTACATGCATACTGGATAGGTCAGGAATTAAAGGGATTGGAACTACAGATTGTCAAATACAGTGAAGCTATTAGTCTACAGAAGCAGGAACCAATTCTGCGTTGGATTGAATTGGTTCGACAGACCATCATCAATCTGCTTGAAAATACTCAAAAGCCCTGTCATTTCATCAGAGAAAGTTATGATGAGAAGACCATGCTGTCACTTTATCAGGAACTGAATGATAAACAAGCGATGGGTTTCTTTTATCTAAATAAACTTTTTCTTTGTTATCTGTTTCAAGAATACCAGCAAGCCATTGATAATGCAACTAAGGCTGAAGAGCATTTGGGAGTAGCGATAGGATTGTACACAAGCTCTATTTTTCACTTCTACGAGTCTCTAGCCCAGTTAGCTGTATTTCCTGATGCCCAAGAAACTGAACGAGAAAACATCTTAGAAAAAGTTACTACTAACCAGAAAAAAATTAAAACCTGGGCACATCATGCCCCAATGAATTTTCTCCATAAGTTTTATCTAGTCGAAGCTGAACGCGCTCACGTATTGGGAAAAGATAAAGATGCTAGGGAATATTATGATCGCGCCATCACTCTAGCCCACGAAAACGGATATCTCAATGAAGAAGCCCTCGCCTACGAACTGGCAGGTAGATTTTATCTAGCCAGAAACCAAAACCATGTAGCCCGTCATTACTTGCAAGATGCCCACTATGCTTATCAACGCTGGGGGGCTTTAGCTAAAGTAAGAGATTTGGAGGCCCGATACCCACAATTTTTATCCAACTCATCAACTGATCAACTCCAAACTCGTTTAAAGATCTCAACAACCAACTCGGGTGAAACTACATCGCATGTCTTAGATTTAAATAGTGTACTGCAAGCCTCGCAAACCATTTCCGGCGAAATTGTCTTGGACAAGTTGCTAGAAAAGTTGATGAAAATTGTCATTGAAAATGCAGGCGCACAAAAAGGTTTTCTTATCCTAGATAAGGAAGGTAACTGGGTTATTGAAGCTGAAGGGACTGTAGATTCTGATGAGGTTACTATACTACAATCTATTCCAGTAGACTCTATAGATACTAACAGCCAAACACCCCTGCTACCAGGTGCCATCATCAACTACGTGGCTCGCACTCAGGAAAATGTAATGTTAAATGATGCAGCCCATGAAGGACAATTTATCCTTGATTCCTACATTGTTGCCACTGAACCTAAATCAGTTCTCTGCACTCCTCTACTTAATCAAGGTAAACTGAGCGGCATTTTATATCTTGAAAACAATTTAACCATAGATGCATTTACGAGCGATCGCGTCGAAATCTTAAAAATCCTTTCTGCTCAAGCCGCCATATCTATCGAAAATTCCCGTCTCTACGAACAGTTAGAGGATTCCAACCGGACTTTAGAACACAAAGTTGAAGCAAGAACCGAGGAACTCCAACAAAAAAATCAGGATTTGGCAACTCTGCTACAAAAGTTAAAAGCTACCCAAGCTCAAATTATTGCCCAAGAAAAACTTGCTTCTTTGGGAGCTTTA